>CAYQYP010000280.1:0-1917 GCA_964421755.1 uncultured Acidobacteriota bacterium | reverse complement strand
ATACTCCCAAACAGAGTTTCCCCCAGTGGAAAACAGGAGAGAAAGAGAGGCGGGACATGAGCGAGGTACAACTGGTCATTCGTGACGCGCGCCGGGAGATTCAGGACAACCGGCATGGCAGCTTCGCCGAAGCGGTGATTGCAGCGCTGAGTGCCGAGCCGGAGACGATCGAGGAGTTGGACGCTGCGCTCGAGAGATTCATGGCGCGGGACGAAGACAGCTACTTCAACGGCTTTTCGCCGGCGACGGATGTCCAACCTTACGACGCCGGGCTCGTCATAGTAGACTTGGCCGCCCGCCTGGTCGTGTGCGAGTCCACGTATTCTTCCGCGACATCAGAGGGAATGGTCGCCTACCATGACGGCAAACGTGCGACGGACCTTGGCGTGAGGTACCACCTGTCAGAAGACTGGCTGCTTACCAGCGATGCCACTGACTGGCAAGCGGTGGCGAAACGCCGGCGGCGGGATCGGGCCGATAATCCGCCACTGGACGCCCGCGCCGTCCTCTATGGGGAACCCTTACTCCGGTTCATAGCTGAGCAGTGCTTTTGCACTTTTCGCGATCAGGGCCCTGCAGCTAACCCGGACTATGAAGATCCGCGGTATCAACAAGAGTATGACCTGATTCGCGAAATCCACATCCGATGGCTGATGTCCTCGCGTAAAGACCTGCGAGGCCAGACGCCACGTGAAGTCATGCTGACTCGCCGGGACTTTGTGAACGCCAGCCTATCCGACCGGGAGGAACAATGGTCTCTGACCGAGCACTGCCCTCCCGGCCTCGAACCGCAATCAGCCGCCTTTCGCTTCGCCGGCTTCGGGACTCATGAAACAGTCGTCTACTACGACTTGCTGCGGGAGTTGCTGTGGAGCTCTCGCCGTGAAGTAGCTGAGCACCAGGGCAGGCCGCCGGATGAAGCAGACCTGAAGCTCGAGAGCTTCGTTCACGCTGAGATTCCCCGCCTCGCCGAGTTGCGGGAACGATGGCTGGATGAACCCTTCTCGGACACCAACCGAACAGCCCGCAACATCATCCACAACGAGCGGGCCCGGATACCCGAGGGGGAGAGTGGAGAAGAAGCGATGATCGAGGACGACTGCCCGCTGTGCCAGATGCAAGCGGACCTGCCGGGCCCCGTGTTCTGGCACCTCGATGGCAGCCATATGGACAACGACTTCGCCTTCTCGATCTATGAGGACACCTACGAGGAGTGGGAACGGGAGCAGCGCCGCTGGGAGGAATTCGACCGTCGATTCGCAGCGAAAGAAGCCGAGTGCAAGCGGCTGGGCGTTAAATATCCGGGGAGTGGTTACTCCGATCCCGATGTCGTGTGGAAGATGAGCTTTTCGCAGGAGCACTCTCCAGACCAACCTCTGCTCTTCCGCCTGTTCGCTATCGGATCGCACCTGGGGGAGTTGATCGTGGATCTCCGGGAAGGAGGCCCGGAGAGCCCCGAGTACGCCGAAACAGCGGCTTCTGAACAAAAGGACCTGATTTCTCGCCTGACCCGTCTCTTTGGCAAGCTGCGCAAAGCGGTTCGATCGTCTGACGACGACGGGGCCGAGGAAGGGATCGGCCCCGTGCTCGTCGATTTTTGCCAGGCACTCGACGAGGTCCGCAGTGCTCGCAGCGACCTGGCGCTCAAATGCACGGATCTGCGCGACCGCCTGCGCCGATTCCTCGAGCGCCCCAGCGACACCCGTGCCCTCGGCGAGTTGCTCGAGGACGACAGTCTCCCGTCATGACCGCCCATCGTGCCGCGGCAACTCGGATGTGCTGGCCTGTTTTTCATTTTCCAATGCTGTTGTCAGGCTCTCATTTCCGAATTCGCGGCATTCAGAAGCGCCCGCATGTAGGCAATCAGATAGGCCAGGCCGGCGTTTGGCCGGTACTCGTGTGAACCGGCGGCCGGCT
>CAYQYP010000279.1:0-21517 GCA_964421755.1 uncultured Acidobacteriota bacterium | reverse complement strand
GGTCAGCGGAACCGGCATCTCGATGCGCGTCGTGAGCCGGGCAATGCGCCTTTTTGGGTCGGCGATCATTTCCTTGCTCACCGTGATCTTCATGCCTTCGAGATCGACACCTTCCCGCTCGGCCACGATTCCCATAACGGTCGCCAGGCAGGCGCCCAGGGCGGTGGCGACCAGATCGGTCGGCGAAAAACTCTCCCCTTTTCCGTGGTTGTCCGTGGGCGCGTCCGTGAAAATCGTCTGACCGCTGGGTCCGTGGGTCGCCTGGCAGCGGAGACCGCTGCGGTAGGTGATGCCTATTGTAATCATGGTGGCTCAATCTAAACCAAAAGGCCGATGTCGGGCAACTGCGCGCTTCCGCATGCCTGTCCGACCGTCGGCTGGCTTAGTGTAGCAGCTTTGGCGAGTCTCTCGTTGGTCCGACTTCCAAGTCGGACATTCGGCATGCGGCCAGCTGGCTCGGTGTTGCTGGCGGTGTGTAATGTCCGACTTGGAAGTCGGACCAACGAGAGATTCGCCGTTCAGAATCCGCCGCTTTTCGGCCCGGTTGGCTCCATATTCGTGCGGTCAGCCGGTCAGCCCGTCAGCTGGTCAGCTGGTCAGCAATTCCCTGTCCCCCCATGCTCTCTCGATTCCACCGGTGAGCACTGCCGCCGAACGGCGTAGAACCGGTTCACATAACAAGTGGAAATACGCTATCACCGGAATCTGCATGTCCAGTTCGACAGCTCGGAGGAGGTGTTCCCGGTCTCCGCGCTTCCAGAGTTCCATCAGGTGCACAAACTTCTTCACCCGGCGATAGGTCATGACGACCATGGTGCGTTCCGGGTCACTTCGTCCGGGCACAGGGTAACGTGTAAGAAGCTCGCTGCCGATCGGTTCGCGGTCCACGAGGGCGCGCAGTTCTTCGCTCTCAATCCAATCACGCCAGAACGTCGGCCGGCCGTACCGCTCCGGTTCACAAATCCTTAAAGCCTTGACCAAGGCCTGCCAGCGTTGCTCGAACGATGCCTCCCGGACCTGCCGGATCCCTTCCTCGGAGAACTGGGTAACAGTTATCAGCCGGGCAGTGAGGGGGAATGCAGCACGAGCCGGCAGGTCGAATTCACTCAGGATGCCAAGCCGCAGCGGAATGATAAGCCAGCGGCGCATTTCCTCCCGGCTGAACTTCCCCTCCGCGCCCCAGGTCCAGACGACCGAGCTCGGGCCCCCGGTCCCCTGGCTGTAAAGCATGCTGGTGAGCTGTACCTGGTCCCACCGGTAATCGGTTCTACCCGATTGGTCGGTCTGTTCGACAACTACTTCGCCGGCCGGGCCGAGGCTAGCAACCGTTTTCGATTCTCGGGTCCGCATGCTACCCAGCTTGAGCCAGTCGAGCAGGTGAAAACTGACCGTGAATTGCCGCCCCCTGACACGCTCGAGTCTTCCGGACACCCTGAGTTTCTTCCCGTCCGCCTCCGGGATGTCCCCGCGCAGTAATCGGCAGTAAGAGGACGCCAGATCCTCGAACGACGGCCTCTTCCAAGTCCCTGTAAAAAGCGTGCCGTCATCCTTCCAGGATTTCCGATCAACGGATAGGGCTACCTGAAGGCGCCTGGTCAGCGCCTCCTCGAACGCCCGGTTCAGTTGGCTGACGAGCGGCTGGCTCACGGCCCGAGAGATGGTCTGCAAGGCCTCCGGCTTGGAGAACCCCAGCCGGCTCACATGGAGCGGATTCTGGAGCTGGACTCCGAGAGAAATCGAGTATGCCGCCTCCTTCCGCTTCTCGCGACGGACTCGAAGCGAAATCGATCCGGCCACCTTTCGCACCTGGAGCGAGAACTCGCCCTGCTGCTTCACCGTGAAACTGGCCCCAGCCCCGGCTATCGCCAGAATCTGTTTGCGAAGCTCTACCAACGGGATCTTCGAAGGGATAACCCAGCCGCCCCCCACACCCCAGTTAATTGTGGCTCCAAGCGTGACTTCGCCGGTCCATCGCCACCGTACAACCTCGCCTTCATTCAGATGAAACACGTCGGATGGGTCAAGCGGGTTCCGATACTGTTCCCACGCTTGCCTGATTGAATTCCCGATCGAGGCCGACTCGGGAAACAACTGCACCCACGACTGATGCAGCAGGCTGCCGGCATCGAGCTTGACTAGAAACGGCCCCGGTTGGCCTTCCAGTCCTGCCTCCGCTCTGGCTTCAACATCCCATTGGACCCCGAAGTGCCCGGCGGGCACTTTGAAATTCCCAAGAAACGACTGACCGGAGAAGAAGAGACGCGCCTTGCATCCGAGGCTGGGGCCAACCGTCCATCGGATCCCGCCTAGCGTTCCGCGGTAGTTTCGCGAGAACCTGAAAGCAATTTCCACCGGTTCGGTCCTCCTGGCCAAACCGAGAGGCGAGAGATCGAGTGACTGCGAGAGGCCTTTGTCTGCAAAATTAACCTCGACGTGAGAACCTTCGAGGAACCTGGAGTAACCGCCCTCCAGCCTCCATATGACCGCAGGACGACGCATGCGGGAGAGAATAGGAGCCACCGGGGGCGAGGGTCAAGCGGAAAGGCAAAAGGCAGACAAGGAGACAAGGAGACTGGGAGGCCAGGAGGCCAGGAGGGACAAGGAGTATGTCTTCTATTCCAAGATCCGCAATCCCGCAAAGGGGTCTCCTTGTCTCCTTGTCTCCTTGTCTCCTTGTCTCCTTGTCTGTCTTTTATTCCGCCTCCCGCAATCCGCAATCCACAATCCCCCGCAGGCCTTCGCCGAACTCCTTGAGGATTCGAGCCGTGAAGCCCCAGATCACCTCACCCTCCCACTCGTAGAAATAGACGTCCGCCTCGACGCTTTCCCGACGCATCTTGCGAGATTCCGGCGTGGTTTCGACAAAGAAGCGGAGTGGTACAGTGAGAACACTCGCCACCTCCACTTCACTCGGACTGAGCCGTTCGGCGGAATCAAGCAGCCCGACGAAAACCGTCACTCGAAACCCGGAGGTGGAAAGGTAGTCGTGAAAGCGACCAAGCAGTTGGACCCGCCCGGGGTCGATGCCCAACTCCTCGGCGGTCTCGCGAAGCGCGGTCGTTTCAAGCGATTCCGCACCGTCGCGTGCGCCGCCCGGAAACGAAATCTGGCCCTTGTGGTGTCGGACGTGCTCGGTGCGCCGGGTCAAAAGGACCAGCGGCTCGTGGCCCGCAGAATCGACGAGCGGAAGAAGCACCGCCGCACGGGCAAGCGTGGAGTCCGGGATCTCGCGAGGGTTGGTGCGTAGGAGAAAACCGCGGATCACATCTTCCCACCCTGCCATGCAAGCTTGCCTTTGAGCTGTTTGATATTGCCGAGCCCCAAGGACACCAGGGACCTCAAGGACTGCAACGACAAAGCGCTCTTTTGGCGGTTGTCCTTGTTGTCCTTGAGGTCCTTGAGGTCCTTGGGTCCTGCGAAATCAAACCGCAATCGTTACGAGCAGCTGTCCTTTCTCAACCCGTTGTCCTTGCTTGACGAGTATCTGGCTGACCCGCCCCGAGACCGATGAAGACACCTCGTTGAACATCTTCATGGCCTCCAGGTGAAGCACCGGTTCCTTTTCCTTGATCGCCTGCCCGACTTTAACCCTGATGTCGGAGATGATTCCCGGAACAAAAGCCCGAACCTCCCGGGGATCAGGTATTCCCTTGTACTTCTTCAAAGAGCCGCCCGGGACTTCGGTCTCATACACAGTCTCGTCGATAATCAACTTCGAATACTCGGTCATTGCCTACCTCTAGCCGCGTGTGCCGCCGGGGCGGCGGCTCCTTGGGACGGGTTTCCGGCCTGCTCAACTAAACGGGCATATTACCGTGGCGCTTGCGGATCGGTCGTTCCCTCGTCTTGCACAGATCCAGAGCTCGAACCAGCGCGTCTCGAGTCTTATCCGGTTCGAGGATAGTATCAACATAACCATGGGAGGCGGCCACGTAAGGATTAGCGAATTTTTCTTCGTATTCCTTGATTTTCTTCTGGCGCATGGCTTCCGGGTCCTTCGCCGTCTCGATCTCCCGCCGGAAGATGATATTGGCGGCGCCCTCAGGCCCCATCACCGCGATTTCGGCGGTCGGCCAGGCGATCACGAAGTCGGCTCCCAAGTGTGCGCTGCACATCGCGATGTATGCACCGCCGTAGGCCTTCCGCATGATCACCGTCAGTTTGGGGACGGTAGCCTGACTGTACGCGTAAAGGACCTTCGCGCCGTGGCGGATGACGCCCGCATGCTCCTGATCTACGCCGGGCAGATACCCGGGGGTATCGACCAAGGTCAGGAGCGGAACATTGAAGGCATCGCAGAAGCGGATGAACCTTGACGCCTTGTCGGAAGCATCCACGTCGAGCACGCCTGCGAGATAGCGCGGCTGGTTGGCGATGATACCGACGGTGCGCCCGTTCAACCGCGAGAAGCCGACCACTATGTTGCGCGCCCAGTTCTCGTGCACCTCCAGGAAACGCGATCCGTCGACGATTCCCTTGATGACGTCCTTGACGCAATACCCCCTTCGCCGGTCCACCGGCATGACGTCGGGTGGAATCGGATTCGCCGGCGGCTCCGCCTCAACCGCAGGGGGATCTTGCTGGCAGTGAGAAGGCAGGTACGAGAGGAGGTCCCGAATCATCAGAAATGCCTCGCGTTCTGAGGCAGCGATGAAATGAGCGTTACCGGTGATCGAGGCATGGGTGCGAGCCCCACCGAGGGTCTCCATACTGACGTCCTCACCAAGGACCGTCTTGATGACCTGGGGGCCGGTAATGAACATGTTCGAAATCCGGTCGACGACGACCACGAAGTCAGTCAGCGCCGGAGAATAGACGGCCCCGCCGGCGCACGGGCCCATGATCAGGGAGATTTGAGGAACGACCCCGCTCAACAGAGTATTGCGGTAGAAGATGTCCCCGTACCCCGCCAGGGAGCAGACGCCCTCCTGTATTCGAGCGCCTCCGGAATCATTGATGCCAATCAGCGGGACGAGCATGTCCCGCGCGCCATCCATGATTTTCACAATCTTGTCGGCATGCGCCCGACCGAGCGAACCGCCAGCGACCGTGAAATCCTGAGCGAACAACGCGACTTTCTTGTCGGCAATTCGCCCATAACCCGTCACGACTCCGTCTCCGGCGAGCTCTTTCCCCGCCAGTCCGAAGTCCCTGCCAGCATGCTCCACGAACAGGTCTGTCTCGAGGAAGGAATTCTGATCGAGAAGGACCTCGATCCTTTCCCGGGCGGTCAGTTTGCCCTTCTCCTTTTGTTTCTGGAGAGACTCGGTTCCACCGCCGAGAACCAGCCGCGAAACGCGAGTCATAAAATCCGCAATTTTCGCCATGGTCGATGGCTGAGTCGACTTCGGCGCCTCTGGAGCAGCTACTGCCATTACGTCTCTCCTCCCCAAACGCGAATCGACAGCGGTACAGCATGTCAGCTTTGGGAAACGATAATCATACCCGTGCCCTTCCATCGAGGGCAAGTGTCCGCCAGTGACAAGTGTCTGAGCGCGGGCGTCTCGTCTGGAGCGCGGATACGGATCTTGGAACCATAGAGCGCCAGGTGCGCGACGGGCCATTCTTGGGGGCGCTTCAGAGGCACTCCATCGCTGACACGATCTCGAGATGTGTTTAAAGTGCAGCGTCTCATCCGCGCTCCAAGAACCTACTCCCTTTCCCCACCGGCACGAACTGTCTATAATTCAGAGCTTTCTTAGGAGTAGAGGTGCGTTTTCACACTCTGTCCCTCGTCGGGTTCATGGTCCAGACCCTCCTGCTGTCCTCTGGCTTCTCTGCCTCGAGTGTCACAGCGGTCTTCGTCGAGCAGGCACCCAAGATCGATGGGGTTACCGACGACCCGGCCTGGACAAAAGCAGCGGTGATCGGGGAGTTCTATCAACGAGAACCGAACAACGGGCAACCGGTATCCGAGCGCACCGAAGTCCTGATCTGTTACGATCTCGATCGACTGTACGTCGCCTTCCGATGCTTTGAGTCCGACCCATCCAAGATCACGGCTAAGGAACTGGCCCGCGACGTCAGCCTCGGGGAGGACGACCGAGTCCAGATCATCCTGGACACCTTCCTGGACGGCAGAAACGGCTACTGGTTCCAAATCGGCCCGCGCGGTTCGATCGGCGACGCGCTCGTAAGCGACAACGGGGTCGGCTTCAACAAAGAATGGGATGGGCTCTGGGAGGGCAAGGCCAAGATTCACGCGCAGGGTTGGGACGGAGAGATAGCCATTCCCTTCAAAACCATGACCTTCCAGCCCAACCAGCCGCGATGGGGAATGAAACTGATCCGACACATCCGTCGGAAGCTGGAAAGCTCTTACTGGCCTGTCGCCAACCTCGACGCCAACCGATTCCAAATCTCGGATTCAGGACTGCTCGAAGGTCTGGAGGGAATCAGCCAGGGGATCGGGCTGGATCTGGCCCCCTACGCCCTCGGAGGCTTTGACCAGGCCAAGGGGGCGGGCACGGACGCCGTGGGCGACGCCGGCATGGACGCGTTCTACCAAATCACTCCAGCGCTCAAGAGCGCTTTCACGCTGAACACCGATTTCGCTCAGACGGAAGTGGACGCGCGACAGATCAACCTCACGCGCTTTCAATTGTTCTTCCCCGAGAAGCGCGATTTCTTCCTGCAAGGCTCCAACTACTTCTCTTTCGGGCCAACCGGAACCCAACTGATTCCCTTCTTTTCCCGCCGCATCGGATTGGATGCGTCGGGGAACCCGATCCCAATCATCGGCGGGGCCAAACTGACCGGACAGATAGGAGACTGGAACCTGGGTTTCCTGGATATCGTTGACGACCGTTCCGATCGGAATCCCAACTTTCTGGTCGGCAGGGTGCGTCGCAATCTGGGGAGCCAGTCGTCCATCGGAATGATTTTTACGTCCGGGAACGCACTCGGACCCGAGGACAACCAGGTGGTCGGCGCCGATTTTCGGATTGCCAGCTCGACGTTTCGAAAGAACAAGAACATTTCCCTTTCGTTCTTTGGCCTCAAATCCAAAACAGAGGGCTTAAGCGGGGCGGACGCTGCCTTCGGGACCGAGTTCACTTACCCGAATGATTATCTGAACGTGACCGCCGGATTCCACCAGATCGAGAATAATTTCAGGCCCGGCGTGGGCTTCGTTCCCCGACGAGATATTCGCGAGTCTTACTTCAGATCATCGCTCGGTCCGCGCCCGAACAGGTGGGGCATTCTGCAGTTGCTCTTCGAGCTGAATTTCGACTACATCACCAACCTCGAAAATCAGCTGCTGACGCGCGAAGCAGGCTTTTCTCCTCTGCATGTGCGGTTTAGAACCGGGGATGAGATAGCCCTCTCGACGAGCCGACAATACGAGCGTCTGGACAAGGATTTCGCGATTCATCCTTTTCACACGGTTCCTGCCGGAAGCTACTCTTTTTCCCGCCATGCACTGACCATCCAAGGCGCCCAGCGACGCAATCTCTGGGCGGGTTTCCGTTACCGTTGGGGCAGCTTCTACAATGGGGACCGAAAAGACGTCAGCCTTGCATTCGGCTACAAAGTGTCAGTGCCGCTTTATCTCGGGCTTGAACTGGATAGAAACCGGGTGGACCTGGCGGACGGCCGTTTCGGAACCAATGTCTCGCGCTTCAACGCCAATATCCTTTTCAGTCCGGATATCACGCTGTACAACTTCCTCCAATACGACAACCTGTCACGGAATCTCGGCTGGCAATCGCGCCTGCGCTGGATTCTTAAACCGGGAAACGAAATTCTGATCGTTTGGAACTCGAAGATGTACGATCCGCTCGAGCGCTACGAGCTGACCGAAAGCACCGGCCGCATCAAGCTCCGCTACAACTACCGGTTCTGAAAACTCAAGGCAAAAAGCCGATTACGATTACGATTACGAGTACGAGTGCCAGCAGGCGAGGATGGGACTAGGAAGTTGCCTTCGCCTTACTCGTACTCGTACTCGTAATCGTAATCGGCTTTTTTGCCTTAGGTCTCAGTAGGCCGAGAGGTATGTCTCCAGCTCCCAGGGGTGCACCTGCTCGATATAGGTGCGCCACTCGGCCCGCTTAGCGTCCAGGAAGTGCTTGAAGATGTGCTTGCCGAGAGCGTCCTGGACGAGCCGGTCACGTTCCAGCTGGTCGAGCGCGTTGCTCAGATTCGTGGGCAACTCCTCGATACGGTGCTTTCGGAGATCACGGACGCTCATCTTGTAGATGTTCTTCTGCACCGGCGGAGGGGGGAGAAGCCCTTCGCGAATGCCGTCCAGGCCCGACTTGAGCATCACGGCTAACGCAAGGTAGGGGTTGCAGCTCGGGTCGGGCATTCGCAACTCGCACCGTGTACCACCACCGCGGCGGGCCGGAACCCGAACCAGCGGACTGCGGTTGTGTTCGGCCCAGGCAACCCGAGTCGGCGCCTCGTAATCGGGGACCAGCCGTTTGTAGGAGTTGATCAGCGGATTGGTAACCGCACAAAACCCCCTCGCATGCTTGAGCAATCCCGCGATGTACTGGCGGGCGCAACGGCTCAGCCGGAGAGGGTCGCGCGGGTCGAAGAATGCATTTTCGTCGCCGCGGAAGAGCGACTGATGGGTGTGCATCCCGGAGCCGCTCACACCGTAGATGGGCTTCGGCATGAACGTGGCGTGCAGGCTATGGTCGCGAGCGACCTTTCGGACGATCAGTTTGAACGTCGCAATGTTATCAGCCGTAACCAGGGCTTCCTCGTCTTTCAGGTCAATCTCATGCTGTCCCGGCGCCACCTCATGGTGGGCCGCCTCGACCTCGAACCCCATGGCTTCGAGCGTGTTTACGATGTCGCGCCTTGCCTGTTCGCCTTTGTCCACGGGTGTAAGGTCAAAGTACCCGCCCGCGTCATGAGTAGCGGTGGTCGGTTTTCCATTCTCATCAATCCGGAAAAGGAAGAACTCACATTCCACTCCTGCATGCATGGAGAATCCCGCCTGGGCGGCTTCGCCGAGGACAGCTTTCAGGCGAGTGCGCGGGCACCCGCTGAACGCCGACCCGTCGGGATGGCGGATGTCGCAAATCATCCTGCCGACCTTGCCGCGCTCCATCTGTTCCCAGGGAAAAATTCGGAACGTCTGAGGATCGGGGAAGAGAAGCATGTCCGATTCTTCGAGGCGAGATAACCCTTCGATGGATGATCCGTCGAACGTGATCTGTCCATCCAGGGCCTTCTCGAACTGCCCAATTGGCACCTCGACGTTCTTGTTGGTGCCCATGATATCGGTGAAATGCAGCCGCAAGAACTTGACTCGTTCTTCCTTGCAGATCTTCAGCAGCTCCTGACTGTTCATGGTGTCTCCAGTCGCAGGTCTTACTTTGCATGGAAAATGTGTGAGAATGCAAGAATTTGGCGACTTGCGAAACGTGACAACCCTCACCGCAGGCGAGCGGCGACCGTATGCTATAATCCGACTTCCCATTGGGATGAATAGACTTCGGCTAGTTCTCGAGATGATCAAGTTCGAGCATACGGTTTTCGCTCTGCCGTTCGCTTTTCTCGGGGCATTTCTAGCGGCGCACGGGTTTCCTGGATGGCGCACCTCGGCGTTGGTGGTCATCGCAATGGCGGGCGCCCGCAGTTGCGCCATGGCCTTCAATCGCCTGGTTGACCTCCCTTACGACTCTGCCAATCCAAGGACATCGAGTCGCGCGCTTCCCCGCGGTTTGGTGAGCCGTTCGTTTGTCGCCGCTTTCGCGCTGATCAGCGCGGCCATTTTCATCCTGGCTGCTTGGATGCTCAACGACCTGGCGTTTTACCTGAGTCCTCTGGCCCTTCTTATAGTGCTCGGCTACAGTTACACAAAGAGATTCACGGTCCTTTCTCATCTGTTCCTGGGACTCTCGCTCGGGATTGCGCCGGTCGGTGGATGGATAGCGGTGACCGGGACCTTGGCGGTCGAGCCGTTCTTTCTAGCGGCTGCAGTGATGTTCTGGGTGGCAGGCTTTGACATCATCTACGCCTGCCAGGATGTCGACTTCGATCGCCGGACGGGTCTCTATTCGCTCCCCTCTCGCATCGGTATCAAAAACTCGCTTCGTATTTCAGCAATTTTCCATTGGGTCATGATAGTGTTACTGCTGCTTGTGTTTGCGTGGTCTAAGCTGTCAGCGGTCAGCTGGTTCGGCTTGTTATTCGTGGGACTGGCACTAGTTTACGAACACCATCTGGTGAAGCCCAACGACCTGAGCAAAGTGAACGCAGCCTTTTTTACCGTAAATGGCGTTGTCAGCCTGGCATTACTGATCTTCGTGGGAATCGACTTATGTCTTTTCGCCTAGGAGAGATCCTCGTCAAGAAAGGGCTGCTCAAGCCTGAGCACCTGCAGCTGGCCCTCAAGCACCAGAAGGAGCACGGCGGGCGCCTCGGAAATGTACTGGTCGAGCAGGGGTACGTCAATGACGAGGCTGTTGCCATGGTGCTCAGCCAGCAGTACGACGTTCAATTCGTCAGCCTGGAGGGGTGCCAGCCAGACCAGGAAGTCCTCAAACTGATACCGATCGAGACCGCGATCAGGTACCAGATCCTCCCACTGCAGAAGACCGGCACCAGCATCATTGTCGCCACTTCAGATCCCACCAATGTCCCCGCCCTCGACGAGATCAAGTTTCGTACCGGCTACCACGTGCAGCCGGTCATTGCCGGCCAGACGGCCATCCGTCAGGCGATCGAGCACTACTACGGGTCGGAACAGAACATCGAGCTCAAGCGCGTTTTCGATGAGTTGTCTGCCGGGGGCGAATATGAGCTGAATCTGGCGCCGGATGAGACTGAAGTCGATCTCGGCGAACTGGCCAAAAGCAGTTCCGAGGCTCCCATCATTCGCCTGGTCAACATCATCCTGGCGCAGGCGATCAAGAAAGGCGCCAGCGACATCCACATCGAGCCTTACGAGCGGGAAGTACGGGTTCGATACAGGATTGACGGAGTGCTCTTTGAAGAGATGCGGCCTCCAAACAAATTTCGTGACGCCGTGACTTCGCGCATCAAGATCATGGCCAGCCTGGACATCTCCGAGCGCAGGCTGCCCCAGGATGGTCGAATCAAGATCCGAATCAACCAGAATGGGAGAAGGAAGGAGATCGATTTTCGCGTCTCGACTCTGCCAACTCTGTTCGGCGAGAAGATCGTTCTTCGTATCCTGGATAAAGAAAAACTGCCCCTCGACCTGACCATGCTTGGCTTTGAAGAGGCTTCGCTGGGGAAATTCGACTCAGCCATCAAGAGGCCTTACGGAATGATCCTCGTCACCGGCCCGACGGGCAGCGGGAAGACGAGCTCGTTGTACACGGTTCTCAACAAGCTCAACACGAGCGAAGTGAATATCATGACCGCCGAGGACCCGGTCGAGTTCAACTTCCAGGGAATCAACCAGGTCCACACCAAGGAGCAGATCGGGCTGACGTTCTCCGCCTCCCTGAGGGCGTTCCTCAGACAAGACCCAAACATCATCATGGTGGGCGAAATCCGGGATGTCGAGACAGCCGAAATTGCCATCAAGGCTGCCTTGACCGGACACCTGGTGCTGAGCACGCTCCACACCAACGATGCCCCGTCCAGCATTGACCGTCTGCTGAACATGGGAATTGAGCCATTCCTCGTGTGCACCTCGGTTTGTCTGATATGTGCGCAGCGCCTCGTTCGGAAGATCTGTTCCGAGTGCAAGCGCCCGCAAAATACCCCTGTAGAAGCACTCCTCGGTCTCGGCTTTCCGCCTCAGATTGCCAAGAACCTGGTCGTCTATCAGGGGACCGGCTGCCAACGGTGCAACGACAGTGGGTACAAGGGCCGAATCGGCCTTTTCGAAGTCATGGAGATGACACCCACCATGCAGGAACTGATTCTCAAGGGTGCCCGAGGTGGAACTCTCCGCGAAAAAGCTCGCGAGGAGGGGATGATTACCTTGCGGGAAAGTGGCCT
Source organism: uncultured Acidobacteriota bacterium (assembly GCA_964421755.1). GTDB lineage: Bacteria > Acidobacteriota > UBA6911 > RPQK01 > RPQK01 > CAVUUN01. Next base: position 9,583 of record CAYQYP010000279.1, on the reverse strand, counting down.
GGAGAAGATTCGAACGGGGATCACGACGATCGAGGAAGTAGTTCGTGAAACGGCGACCTACTGAGTTGATAGTGCCCGGGATGGGACGTTCGCCGGCTCGTGACCGGCGCGCGACTTATAGGTGACGCTGTGACACACATCACGTCAGGGCGAAATACCGGAAAGTAGAATCCAACGCATGGCAAAAGAAGGGCTTACGCTGACCGAGTTGCTCCATAAAGTCAGCGAGATGCATGGGAGCGACCTCCATCTCTCCGCAGGATCCCCTCCTCGCATACGTGTTCACGGCGAGATGATTGTCCTGAACGAGCCCCCATTGGCGCCTCCGGACACCAAGAGATTGGCGTACAGCGTCATGACGGATGAACAGAAGTTCAGGTACGAACAGGACTTCGAAATAGACTTCAGCTTCGGGGTAAAGGGGTTGGCCCGCTTCCGTGCCAACGTCTTTACGCAGCGGGGCGCTGTCTCCGCTGTCTTCCGTATCATTCCTTACGCCATCCAAGGGTTCGAAGAACTAAACGTCCCGATGATCATGCAAAAGCTCTGCGAGAAACCGCGCGGCTTGGTGCTGGTCACCGGACCAACGGGAAGCGGCAAGTCCACGACTCTGGCCGCCATGATAGACAAGATCAATCGGGAAAGGCGCGCACACATAATCACGATCGAGGACCCGATCGAATTCCTTCACGACCACCGTAATTGCGTGGTCAATCAGCGCGAGGTCCACGCCGACACCAAGTCCTTCACTGCCGCACTCCGGGTCGCCCTGCGCGAAGACCCGGACGTGGTGCTGATCGGAGAAATGCGCGACCTGGAAACGGTCGAATCCGCCCTGCGTATCGCGGAAACCGGACACTTGACTTTCGCCACTCTGCACACCAATTCTGCTTACTCCACCATCAACCGTATCGTCGACGTGTTCCCGCCTCATCAACAGCAGCAGGTTCGAGCCCAATTGTCCCTGGTACTCGAAGGCATCATGTGCCAGACGCTGTTGCCCCGGGCAGACGGTGGAGGTCGAATCATGGCAGCGGAGATCCTTATCCCAAATTCCGCCGTTCGTAACCTTATCCGCGAGAATAAGATTCACCAGATTTACTCGGCCATGCAGATCGGTCAAGAAAAGTATGGGATGCAGACCCTCAACCAGTCTCTTGCGCAACTTTACGTGGACCGAAAAATATCTTACGACGATTGCGTTTCCCGAAGCTCCAATGCCGAGGAACTGCTCGACATGTTAAAGCGAATGGGGGGTGGCCGAGTGCCGGCTCATGCTTGATGAACGGGCGGACAGGAATGCCGGCGGCCATGCTCAGCCGAAGTTCCATGAATTCCACTCGAGTTGCCGGGCGAGTTTTGTGAGAGAGTGATCCCGGGCCCTATCAGGGGCCGCCGAGTGAACAGCCGTGGGTGGGGGAGGTTATGCCAAATTATCAGTTCCGCGGACGAAGGTCGGATAACGGGGCTGCCGTGCTGGGTGAGCGGGTAGCGCCGAGCAAACAATCACTGGCCGCCGCGCTCCGAGAAGAGCGCATAGTGCCCGTAAGCATCGTTGAGAAAGGGCAGGCGGCTCCCAAACGGATTGGCGGAAAGGTGCCCGCGAAGACGCTGGCCCTCTTCACCCGGCAGTTCTCAGTCATGATCGATTCCGGATTGCCGTTGATCCAGTGCCTCAGCATCATGAGCGAGCAACAGGAGCACAAGGGCTTCAAACAAGTCCTGGGCTTGGTCCGCGAAGATGTCGAAGCAGGTGCGACACTTGCCGATTCGATGGGCAAACACCCGCGCACGTTTGACACGTTGTTCGTTAACATGGTGGCCGCGGGAGAGGCCGGCGGTATTCTGGACATCATCCTTCGGCGTCTCGCTATTTTCGTGGAGAAGGCCGCGAAACTGAAACGAGCGGTCATCGGGGCTTCGATCTATCCGGCCGTCATCATCCTGGTTGCCATTGTCGTCATCTTCGTGATCATGCTGTGGGTTATTCCGGTCTTCGCAACTCTTTTCGAAGGCCTCAACGCCACGCTCCCGCTCCCTACTCGGATCGTGATGGGGACGAGCAGCCTCATCGCTCAGTTCATCTTCCCGATCATCGCCGTTTTCGTGCTTACCATCTTCGGGTTCAGGTATTACTACAAGACGGACGGCGGAAGGCTGGTGGTCGATCGGACTCTGCTTGCCTTGCCGATCATGGGCACCGTGCTGAAAAAGATTGCGATAGCCCGCTTCTCTCGCACCTTGTCCACGCTGCTCGTCAGCGGCGTGCCGATCTTGGAAGGCTTGGACATCACGGCAGGGACGGCAGGAAACGTCGTCCTTGAGAACGCGCTGCTCCGGGCTCGACGGGAGGTGTCTGAGGGGAAGACGCTGGCCGAACCCATCAAAAAGACCGCCATTTTTCCGCCTATGGTCACCTCCATCATAACTGTTGGGGAACAAACCGGCGAGTTGGACCAGATGCTCGAGAAGCTGGCCGACTATTATGAAGAGGAAGCGGACGAAGCGGTGGCGGGCATGCTGGCTCTTCTCGAACCGGTTATGATCGTTTTACTCGGCGGGGTGATCGGCGTCATCGTCGTTTCGATGTACTTGCCGATATTCACCTTGATCCGGGAATTGGCAACCCGCGGATGAATCTTCGCAGACAACTCCTGATCCTCATTGCAATGCGGCTGGTACTGATTACTCTGGTATCGGCCGCCGTGCTTTCCGGCTCAGGTTTCGGCCCTTCGGCATCGCAGTTCATGCCATTGTTCCTGCTGGTCGTCTACGCGCTGTCCGGAATCTACCTTTTGTTCTGGAAGTACACGGACCGACCGCGAGACCTCTACTATATCCAACTACTGGTCGACCTCGTCCTTTCCTCCCTTTTGGTCCACATATCCGGTGGGATCGACAGTCCCTTCAGTACCTTCTATGTTTTTATCATCGTCTATGCGAGCCTTTTGGCGGACCGCAAGGGCGCGATCCTGGCAGTGACCCTGAGCATCATTTTTTACGTGGGGACCGCCTACTTTCGCTACCTTGGCTCTCAATTATCGGGTGGGGGCACGAACTCAGAAGTCCTTTACCGGGTGCTCTGGAACCTGCTCGGCTTCGTGGCTGTCGGCCTGCTCGGTACTTTTCTGTCCGAGCGGCTCTTGTCCGCAAGGAAGGAACTGGGTCAGGTCAAGCTGATCCACGAGAACATTATCAACAGTATCCGCACCGGGCTGATGACCCTCAACCTGAAAGCACAGGTGACGTCGTTGAACCGTGCAGCGGAAGAAATATGCGGTTTGACAACCGCCGATGCCCTTCTACGGCCCGTCTCGGACGTTTTTCCAGCCAGCACCCAGGAGACAATTACCCGGAGTGATTTCCAACCGGCTTCCAGACCTCTGCGTTTCGAGTTCTGGTTTCAGAGAACTGCGCAGGAAGCCTTGTTTCTGGGCATGAGCTGTTCGCCCCTGATGTCACCCGATAACCAGCAGCTGGGCTACATCCTGACCTTTCAGGACCTGACCGAAATCCGTACGAGAGAAGAGGAACTTCATGTCAAGGAGAAGATGGCGGCCATCGGACAAGTAGCAGCAGGTTTGGCCCATGAAATCCGAAACCCGCTCGGCGCCTTGTCCGGCAGCATTCAGGTGCTCCAGTCAGAATTGAAGCTTTCGAAGCAACAGGCCCGGTTGCTCGGTATCATCCTTCGCGAATGCGACCGGCTCAACAAGACAGTCGCGGACTTCCTTACCTATGCCGGACCTTCCCCATTGCGGCTGCGGACCACGAACCTCCATGACCTGATACGAGACACCGTGGCGCTGTTTTCCAACAGCCCCGATTTCTCCGCCTCCTGTACCGTCGAAGTGCACTGCGACGAGAAGGTCGAGTGCATGGCGGACGCTGATCAGCTTCGTCAGGCAGTCTGGAACATTCTTCATAACGCGGTCCGCGCCATGCCCAAGGGGGGCAGGATCGACATCCAGGGGACCACTGAAGACCAGGGAGTTCGCCTCCGCATCAGCGATCAAGGTGTCGGTATGTCGGCGGAAGAACGAAGGAAGATTTTCCAGCCGTTTCACACCTCCTTCCCAGGAGGGGTGGGCCTGGGAATGGCGATCGTCTACCAGATTGTGCAGCAGCACCAGGGACAGATTGCGATTGAAAGCCGCGTCGGCCGGGGGACGAGCATAGAAATCACGTTGCCGCGCTTCGCCGACGCGATCTCCACACGCAAAAAGCCCACTCGCGCGCCGGCCTGAGGGCACCAAGGGCGGTGGGGACAGCAGGCACAACCAGCACTCCTCGACAGATCCGAGTCACCGCGGTTCTCGAAAGTGTCCCACTCGCTCCAGCGCCTCACGCAAAGAAACGGACTTGGGATCAAGACGCAGCGCTTCTCTGTAATTGGCGGCTGCCTGGTCGAACTGCCGCAGGTCCTCAAACAACCGGCCTCTGTTCTTAAGGCAGTCTACGTTCTTCGGGTCCAGCCGCAAGGCCGTTTCGAGAAACCGAGCAGCCTCACTGAATCTCCGTTGAATGGCGCGCGCCGAACCCAGGTTCACCAGAGCCGCGACATTTTTGGGGTCAAGCTCAAGAACCCGCTCGTATTCTGCAACGGCTTTGTCAATCTGGTCCTGAATCAGGTAGCATGAGGCTCGACCGAACCGTGCACCCCGGTGATCCGGCTCGATTTGGAGCGCCATCCCATAGTGCTGAAGAGCCTCCTCGGTTCTTCCAATGGACAATAGTGCTTCAGCCAGGGAGCAGCGATATTCTGCATCGAGCGCGCTTTCCTGCACCGCCCGCTGAAAAAACGCAATAGCATCGGTCCTTCTGCCAGTCCGGAACAAGATCCGGCCTTGGTTGTAAAGCGCTTGCGGGTAACCCGGATCGATCTCCAAGGCTCTTACGAAGTGGAGCTGTGCGCTCTGGAGGTCGCCTGTTTCCCCCAGGGCGGCACCGAGATTGTTGTGTGCAAAAGCGTTATCACCGGTGACCTCGATCGCATGGCGAAACAGCGACACACTGTCACGCCAGTGGATGTTTTGGCGAACCGTGCTCCACGCGAGAACCAGGAGTGCCACAGCCAAGGCAAAACCCGCGGTCATGGAAGCAGTCGGTCCGAAACGACGCGACAGTTCTTTTGCCACCCAGACAATCGATATGAACAGGCCGATCGACGGTACATACATATACCGATCAGCCATTCCCTGGTATCCGATCTGGACCAACCCGATCACCGGCACCAGTGTTCCCAGGTACCAGAACCACCCCACGGCGATGTACGGGCGAGACCTGAGAGTCAGTACTGCAAGAGCAGTGACGCAAGCGAGTATCAGAGCGGCTGCCAGGATTTCTCCGATATCGATGTTCCCCCGAGGATGTGGATAGAAAACAGCGAGGTTAAAAGGCGCGAACGTTTTGCCGATGTACCGCCCGTAGCTGACAAGCGCATTGGCCAACCGGAGGTGAAACGGCAACGCTTCCAGCGACGACTGGCCCTGCACCAGGAGCGAAATGGCACTCACAGCCACAGCCAAACCGAACCACGGGAGCTTCTCCAGGAGCAGCTTCAAAACGGTGCGAAGAGAGGGCGGAAAGGCTATGCGCCGGGCGGGCCAGACGTCCCAGAGAAAGAAAATGAAGGGCCAGGTGACGAGCATCGATTTTGTCATCAGCCCGAGAGCCAAAAACACGGTGACGGCGAGGTAACGGTGCCGATTCGGGCGACGGACGTATCCGTTGTAGGCGGCGATCGCCAGGATGCCGAAAAACGTGCTGAGTACGTCTTTCCTCTCCGAAACCCAGGTCACCGACTCACAGTGCAGGGGGTGAACCGCGAAAAAACCGGCCACCACAAAACTCGCCAGCGTTTCACCGGTTGCTTTTCTGAGGATCAGGAACAGCAGAAGGCTGTTTGCGAGATGGAACCCGAGGTTGACGGCATGGAAAGCGCCCGGGTCCAATCCGAAAAGCTCGTAATCAAGCATGTATGACAACCACACCACCGGATGCCAGTTGGAGAAGTAGCTGGTTGTCAAAGCCCATTTCAGGTTTTCGGAGCTCAGCCCCGCGTGGACGCGCGCATTGGCCGTCACGTATTGGGGGTCGTCGAAGTTCACGAAGCCGAAGGAGAGCGTCTCGTGGTAGGCCCAGTAAGTGAGGGCCAGCAGCCCGATACCGAGAAGCCAAACCAAGCGTCTTCCCTGCAACGGGTTGCGGGCGATCAGGTCGGAGAGAACGGCCGAATTCTGGTTCACCGGCGCGGTGTATATCATCACCCGAACGATCGACGGGTTAGTGCTCCGGACTTGGTGCTAACTCGCCGGGAAGCCCCTTTTTGATTCCGAGAGTCTCGATTCGATGGCGAAGCGAACGGTAGGACAGACGCAGAATCTCGGCAGCCCGCGTCTGATTGCCATCGGCCAACGAGAGAGCCTGCTCGATGATTTGGCGCTCCAAATCCCTGAGGAAGGCCTCCAAGTCCAATCCGAGCTCGGCTGTAAAGAACGGCATCGCGGCCGAATCACGAAAGAAGCCGCCGCGCTGAATGTGATCCGGCAACCTTCCCTTTTGCAGAAACTCCGAGGTTTCCAGGGTCACGCCCCGCTCAATGACGTTCTCCAACTCTCGGACGTTGCCCGGCCACCGGTACTGCTCGAAACACCGCAGTGCATCTTCCGTGATCCCGCGAACGCTCCGGTCGAGTTTCCGGTTGTACTTGCTGATGAAATGCCGCACGAGGGGAAGGATGTCGCTCTTGCGATCGCGTAAGGGCGGGATGGAAATCGGAATGACCGCAAGACGATAGTACAGGTCTTCCCTGAAGTGCCCCGCTTCGATTTCCTTGTTCAGCTCCCGGTTGGTTGCGGCGATGACCCGGACATCGATCTGGATTTCCTCGGTGCCTCCAACACGCCGGATTTTCTTTTCCTGCAGAGCCCGCAGCAACTTCACCTGCATCGCCGGCGACATTTCGCCGATCTCGTCCAGGAACATCGTTCCATTGGTGGCCGCTTCAAAAAGGCCTTTTTTCGTCCCGGCAGCGCCGGTGAAAGCACCCTTGACGTATCCGAAAAGCTCGCTCTCGAGAAGAGTCTCCGGGAAAGCACTGCAGTTGATCGACACGAAAGCCCGGTCGCGGCGTGGGCTGGCACGGTGGATGGCGCGTGCCACGAGTTCTTTTCCGGTGCCGCTCTCCCCCATGATCAGCACAGTGCTGTCGGTTGATGCGATGGTCCCGATCAGCTTGTAAATCTCAAGCATCGGTGGCGAAGTCCCAACCATCTCGTTCGAAGAGGATGTTTCTCCCTCCAAAACTTGCACCTGCCGCTTGAGATCCCGGGCCGTGAGCGCATGCATCACCAGGCTCTTGAGTTTCTCGATCTCGAAGGGCTTGGTTATGTAATCAAATGCGCCGAGTTTCAGAGCTTCGATCGCGGTCTCCGAGCTCGCGTAGGCTGTAATGAATATAAAAGGAGTGTCCGGATCTCGGTTACGGGCCGCCTTCAGCAATTCGAGGCCATCCATCCCGGGCATCTTGATGTCCGAGATGACCAGGTCGAATCCCTCTCCCTCCCGCAGAAGGGCCAAAGCGCCTTCGGGGTCCAGGCAACCGGTAACCTGGTACCCTTCCTTGTCGAGCATGTACTCCAAAAACTCGATCATGCTCCGCTCGTCGTCGACGATCAGGATTCTCTCCATATCCACTCGTTGTCCGGGACCCCAGGCAGTCGAATTATACAGATTCTCTCCCGCTTTTGGTCAGGGAACTGACATAAATTGTCATGGAAGCGCCCTGGCCGCCAACCGCGGTGCGGCCTTCGATTCAGCAGTTGCGGGCCTCGCGGCCGAGCGCCTCCTGTGGCATGTTAATTGCTTAATTGAAAGTGCCTGACTAATTATGGGGTCATATTGAGGGAGGAACTCGATGAGCAACCAGAGAGGATTTTCACTAATTGAGCTGCTGATCGTGGTCGCTATCATCGGTATTATTGCAGCGATCGCGATCCCGAATTTCACGCAGTCCAGAATCGCAGCGAACGAAGCGGCGGCGATTGCGGCGGTCAGAACGATCTGCACAGCGCAAATTACGTATTCCGCCACTTACGGCAACGGCGTCTACGCCGCCAGCGCCACCATTCTCGGCCAATGCAACTTGATCGATAGCAACATCGCATCAGCTGCTGGCCGCAACGGGTACAGTTTCACGTCCGTCGGAACTACCTCGGGTACCTTCACTGTTCAAGGCTCCCCCACGAGCGCTGCGACAGGGAGAAGGGTCTTCACGACCGACGAGTCCGGCATCTTGTATGCTGATTCCACTGTTCTTGGTGCTGGCAGCTAACCTGCAATAGGTTTTTCCTCAAGTCCGATTGCAAAAAAGGGTGGCTTTGGCCATCCTTTTTTTTGGCCACCTGTTCGCGCGCCTGCAGGAAGATCCGCCCGACCTCCAAGTCGAACATCGAACTCGCTAACGCTAGGAAGTGAGACCCACGAGAGTTCCGGGTAAAAAAAAAGGGCGGCCTGAGCCGCCCTTTCCTTGCTTCACCGCTTGGGAATTTGCCTACTCCGCCTCGATGATGCCCTCCGCTTCGGTATCCTTATCGGCGTCGGCGTCTGCCTCGAGATCCGAATCCGCCGCCGCTTCATCAAGATCCACGTCGAGCGGTTCCTCGTCTCGTGTGACGTCTTCGAAGGCGAAGTCCTCGTCAAAGCTCAACGTGTCCTCGTCGCGGGCCATTCCGGCAAGGGCGTTCTCGACCTCGATGTTCCGGTAGAACTCCATTCCGGTACCAGCCGGGATGAGGCGGCCCATGATTACGTTTTCCTTCAAGCCACGCAGGTAATCGATCTTCCCGCTTATCGCGGCCTCGGTAAGGACCCGTGTGGTCTCCTGGAAGGACGCCGCAGAAATGAAGGAATCGGTGCTGAGCGAAGCCTTGGTGATACCAAGCAGCAACGGCCGCCCGGTTGCGGGTCTGCCGCCCTCGCTCACCACGCGGTCGTTCTCTTCCTGGAAGCGGAACTTGTCCACCTGCTCTTCCAGGAGGAACTCCGTGTCGCCCACATCTTCGACCTTGATCCAGCGCATCATCTGGCGAACGATCACCTCGATGTGCTTGTCGTTGATCCGCACCCCCTGCAGCCGATAGACCTCCTGCACCTCGTCGACCAGATAGCGGGCCAGGGCGATCTCCCCCTTGATATTGAGGATGTCCTGTGGAATCGCCGCGCCGCCGATAAGCGGCTCCCCGGCCCGCACATAGTCTCCTTCGTAAACATTGACATGCTTTCCGCGCGGCACCAGGTATTCCTTCTTTTCCCCCACGTCGATCGGGGTCACCGTAATCTTCTGCTTACCCTTCTTGGAGGCTTTGGCGATTGAGACATAGCCGTCTATTTCGCTCAGCACCGCCACCTCCTTGGGCTTGCGCACTTCGAAGAGTTCGGCGACACGCGGCAGACCACCGGTGATGTCCTTGGTCTTTGTAGTCGCCCGCGGCAGCTTGGCGATCACGTCACCCGCCTTGACCGGATCGCCCTCCTCCACCATCAGGATGGCATCGATGGGAAGCAGGTAACGCGCCATTCC
>CAYQYP010000278.1:0-14035 GCA_964421755.1 uncultured Acidobacteriota bacterium | reverse complement strand
AAGCCCTCAGCCCAGACATCAATCTGAAAGCCCTGTGGCAAGCTGAGCCTGGCGCCGTCCGGACGCTCGATCACCGTTGGGCTGTTTCGGACATGCGGGGTCGCGTAGGGCTCCGGCAGAGGTTTCTCGTTAACCGGTCTCTGGCTGCTCAGCCAGACCGTCGCCGACAGACAGACAATGAGAACCACCAGCAGTTTGGATTTCATCGTTCAGTTCTTCTTAAGGATAAAACGATTGTTACTGACCGGCTCAGAAACCGGCCACATCAGCGCGTGATAGAAACGTACAACAAGAATATAACGATTGCTGGTCCCTCGGCAAAACGCACCTCCACGAGTGCGTCTTTTGCCGGGCGTGGCGTTGCTCACGGCTACAATCCGCGCACTGCGCAAAAAGCGCTCCGTTGGTTCCGTACCGCTCGGCAGCGGCTGCATCGTGCCAATGAGCGCGATCAGGTCCGACTTGGAAGTCGGACCAACGGAAGACAGACCTACGGGACGCTGCATGTGACTCTCCGCAATACGTCTACAATGGTTCCTAATGACTAACTTCGAGCGCGACATCGTACACGGCCGGTTGGCATGTCACCCCGACGGCTATGGTTTTGTCGTACCAGACGACCCTAACGCCTCGGGGGATATTTTCATCCCGCCCGGAAAGATGCGTAACGCCGCGCACGGTGACCAGGTGGCCGTGCGAATCGGAGCAACCGACAGCAAGCAGGTTGGCGGGCGGCCCTCACGAAAACCCAGGCAGGGTCCTGAGGGCGAGGTGGTCAAGGTGCTCGCGCGGGCGAGGGAAGAGCTGATCGGCAAGGTGTTCCGCTACCGGCAGGAAGTCTTTGTTGCGCCCCTCGATCCCCGCTACCGCTACACAATTCGCCTGGTCGATGAGCGCGCGGATTCTCTAGAGGATGGGCTGATTGTGGCGGCCTCGATATTAGTCCAGCCTGGCAAGAACCAAATGCCGCTGGGCGAAGTAGCAGAGGTCCTCGGCCCGCCGGACGACCCCGAAATTCAGTACAAGATCGTCTGCCGGCAGTACGGAATCCCACTGGAATTTTCCGAGAGCGTGCTTTCCGACGCCGAGGCGGCCCGAGAAATCTCCGAGGAGGATCTTTCGAATCGCGAAGATTTTCGGCAAGAGCTGACAGTGACCATTGACGGCGAAACCGCCCGCGACTTCGACGACGCAATTACGATCGACAAGAACGCCGACGGATCCTTTGTCCTCAAAGTGCACATCGCCGATGTGGCCCATTACGTCCGCCCCGGGTCGGCCCTGGATTTGGAAGCGTTGACCCGCGGCACGTCGGTCTATTTTCCGGATCGCGCCATACCGATGCTTCCTCCGCGGCTCTCCAACGGACTCTGCAGCTTGAACCCGGCCGCCGACCGTCTGGCCATGACGGTCGTAATGCACGTGAGCAGGAAGGGTGAGGTTGAACATGCCTCGTTCCACAACTCGATAATCCGGAGCGACGAACGCATGACGTACACCGCGGTCAAGAAGATCCTGATCGACGGGGATGCCGAGCTGCGGGAGCGCTACTCCTACCTCCTCGAAAGGTTTGAGTGGATGCTCGAGCTGTGCGAAATCCTGAACGCCCGGCGCATGAAGGCCGGAGCCATCGACTTCGACTTGCCCGAGGCTGAGATTGAATACGACGTAAATGGCGAGGTCCGCGACATCGTCCGGGCGGAAAGGAACAAGGCCCATAGAATAATAGAGGAGTTCATGCTGCTGGCCAACCAAACGGTGGCCGAGTACCTCGAGTCAAAGGGCCTGCCTGTCGTATACCGAGTTCACGAGGAACCTGACCCGACGAAGGTGGAGAGCTTCCTGGAAGTCGCCGTGCGTTTCGGTTACTCCCTGGAAAAATCGAGGAAAGGCACCTACTCCTCCCGCTCCTTTCAGAAATTCATGGACGCGGTCACCGGGACGAAGGAAGGACAGTTCCTGTCCTACCTGATGCTCCGGTCATTTAAGCAGGCCCGTTACTCGGTTCTGAACCACGGACATTTCGGGCTCGCCATGAGTACCTACTGCCATTTCACTTCGCCCATCCGTCGGTATCCGGACTTGGCCATTCACCGACTCCTCAAGCAGGCGATCGAACTGCAGGCGGACGAGGATCCAAAGGACGGGGCAGCTTCGGCGAACCTGGAAGCGGTTGCCGACCAGTCATCCGACCGAGAGCGGCAGGCCGTGGACGCCGAACGGGAAATCATGAAGTGGCTGATGGCCGACTTCATGTCCGATCGGCTTGGCGAGGAGTTCGACGCTTTCATCGTCGGAATGAAGCACAACGGTTTCTTTGTCGAGCTGCTTCAGCACTACGTGGAGGGTTTCGTGCCAGTTCAGACGCTCTGGGACGATTTCTATGTCTTCAATGCCCGAGCGCATTGCCTGATCGGGGAGAAGAACCACAGAGTCTTGTCAATCGGCGATCAAGTGCGCGTACGCGTGGACAAGGTAAACCGCGACCGTCACCTGATCGACTTCTCACTCGTCATCGAGATGCCAAAGAAGAAAAAGCGTCGGCTAGAACGCCGTCGTCCTCGGGCATGACGGTCCGAAGGTCCACTACCAGGCTGTCGTCGTCGATGCGAGTGACGATCGGAGGTTCGAAGAGCCGCAGGTGAGCTTCTATCGTATTGGCCGAGAATCGCTCTGATCGAACGTGGAGGAGCGGGGTCGGGATTGTTTCACCGGGGGCCGCTCCCCCTCCTACCACGGAAACTCCGTCTTTTTGCTCACAGGTAAAACCGGATCCAGAAAGTCGACCGGCAAGGATTTCACCCCGTGACCGCAGTTCCTCTGTGGAGGCCGCGAGGCTACGGTATACAGGCAGGCTCTCCAGATGACGCCCCTTCGCGTACTGAACGAGGACCCAATCGAGAGCGGCGTAGGTGATTTTGTCCACCCGGCAGATTCTCATGAGCGGATCGCGCCGGACGCGCTCCACGAGCGGTTGTCTGCCAACGATCAGACCCGCCTGGGGCCCTCCCAGCAGCTTGTCGCCGCTGAAGCAAACCAGATCTACGCCTGCCCGCAGGGCGTCAGATACGACTGGCTCGCTCGCGAGGCAGGGAAGCTCTGAACGGAACAAATAGCCACTCCCCGCGTCTTTGACAAGAGGAATCGCCGATTCCCTGGAAAGGGAGACCAATTCGGCCAGTTCCGGGCGCTCGGTGAATCCGATCATTCGATAGTTGCTCGGATGGACACGGAGAATCAGGCCGACTTGGCTGTCAATCGCGTTTCGATAGTCGGCCAGCCGAGTCTTGTTGGTTGTGCCGACCTCGCGCAAAATGGCCCCGCTGCTCTCGAGAATTTCCGGAATGCGGAACGAACCGCCAATTTCGACGAGCTCACCCCTTGATACCAGGACTTTCTTGCCCGAAGCCAGCGCCTTGAGGATCAAAAACAGGGCAGCAGCGTTGTTGTTCACCACCGTAGCTGCCTCGCAACCGAGCAAGCTGCCCAGCCGCTTCTCCAGATGCGCGTCGCGGTGTCCCCGGCTCGCCGTGGCCGTGTCGTATTCCAGGTTGGAGTAGGAGGTGGCAGTTTCGCGGATTGCATCGATCATGGCGGCGGGCAACGGGGCACGGCCTACGTTGGTGTGGAGGATAACGCCAGTCGCGTTGATGACCTTTTTGAGGGACGGAGCAGTGCGGGCGGCAATCCGGTCACGCAACAATTCGGGCAGCCGGGCAAGGGAATCGTCCAGTGAAGATTCGGGCTCAGAGCCCGTTGCGGCCTGCCGCCGGATTTCCGCGAGGCATGACTGAAGCTCCGCGACCACGAGTTGACGCGAATGCTCGCGGATCAGCGCCTGAACAGACGAAGATTTGAGGATCTCATCGACCGATGGGATTTTTCGAAGAATCTCGTTCACGACGGCTCGAAGCCATTATACAGCGTCGGCGAGCGAAGAAACCTCGACACCGATCTGAGCCGGGATTCCGTCTCCCCGTCCGTTCAAGCTGATTGCGGTTGTGGCTAGCTGGCTGCTAAACGACTTTAGTGACGTTTTCGGCCTGGGGTCCGCGAGGCCCTTCTTTCAGTTCAAATTCAACTGTCTGGCCTTCTTTAAGGGTTCGATAGCCATCTTCCTGGATCGCCGAATAGTGAACAAAAACATCCCGCTCACACCCTTCGTACTGGAGAAAGCCGTAACCCTTCGCGTTGTTGAACCACTTCACTTTACCCTGCGTCCTCATGTAACCTCTCCCCCCGAACACAAACGGCCCCTACGCCAATACTCTGTCACCTATCGTCGTGAGTGGGTGAAAATGCGAAGAATAAGGCAATTGGGCTAAACCTCAGAAAACGTCCTCCGAAACGCCCGCTATTAGAACTAGAGTTGACGTCTAAGTCAAGTCCTTTTTTAAGAGGACTATACAGTTTCGTCAACCTGGAGGCGGGAGAAACGAACGAGAAACGGGCAGACTTTTCTCCCGACTGCCCCGAATCGTTGCGAAGTATTTTCGAACCTGAGTGTTGTCGTCCCTGTTCTGCTAACATTGCCACTCAACTTGAGGAGAGAACTATGGCGATTCGAACGGCGCTGGTAAGTGTATCGGACAAAACCGGACTCGTTGAGTTCTGTCGACAGTTGAGCCAACAGGGAGTGCAGATCCTCTCCACGGGTGGAACCGCCAAGGCCTTGGAACAACAGGGAATCCCGGTCGTTCCTGTCTCCCAGTACACGGGATCTCCCGAGATTCTGGATGGCCGAGTCAAGACCTTGCATCCGAAGATCCATGGCGGCATCCTCGCCATCCGGTCGAATCCGGAGCATGTCAAAACCATGGAGGAACAGGGAATTCAAGCCATCGATATGGTGGTCGTGAACCTGTATCCCTTTGTCAGGACTATTCAAACGCCCGGGGTCACTATTGAGGAAGCGATCGAACAAATCGACATAGGCGGGCCGTCGATGATTCGATCGGCCGCGAAGAATCACCGCGACGTAACGGTGGTGGTCGATCCGGCGGACTATCCCGCGGTTATCGCTCAAATGAAGGCCCAAAACGGGGCAACCACCGAGACGGACAGGCGAAGGCTGGCGCAGAAGGCATTTGAGCACACCTCCTCATACGACGCAGCTATCGCCGCGTACTTCGCCAGCCAGGCACAGACGGCCGAGGAACTGCCGGCAGCCATGGCGATGAACCTGACGCGCGCGGCAACGCTGCGCTACGGCGAGAACCCGCATCAACGAGCAGCGCTCTACCGTGAGGGCAGCCCGAGCGGCTTGGTCGCCGCCCGCCAAATCCAAGGCAAGCAGTTGTCTTTCAACAACTACATCGACCTCGAAGCCGCATCCTCCCTCGCCGCAGAGTTTGAAGAGCCTTTCTGCGCCATTATCAAGCACACAAACCCCTGCGGGTCGGCGATTGGCGCGACGCTCGCGGTGGCATACACCCAGGCGCTCGAGTGCGACCCGGTTGCGGCGTACGGATCCGTGATCGGTGTGAACCAGGAGTTGGATGGCGCAACGGCCGAGAAGATGTCATCCCTGTTCATCGAGGCAATCATCGCCCCGGCTTTCAGCGACGATGCGTTGCGGATTTTCTCAGCGAAAAAGAACCTGCGTATCATGGTTCTACCGCGGCGGGAAGGCGAGCGACCGGACTACGACTTCAAGCGGATTTCGGGAGGTTTCCTCGTGCAGGACCGCGATCGCTTCTATATCGGAGAGAAAGACCTTCGCACCGTGACGACACGGAGTCCCGAACCGAATGAAATCGTCGATCTGCTTTTTGCCTGGCGCATCTGCAAACACGTCAAGTCGAATGCCATTCTCTACGCCAAAGATGGCCGCAGCCTTGGCGTAGGAGCGGGCCAAATGAGCCGCGTCGATTCAGCCCGCGTCGCGGTCACGAAGGCACGCTTCCCGCTGGCTGGGGCAGTGATGGCCAGCGACGCTTACTTCCCTTTCCGGGACGGCATTGACGAGGCAGCTGCTGCCGGGATCAGGGCCGTGATTCAACCAGGTGGCTCCGTGAGGGACGAGGAGGTCATTCAGGCCGCCAACGAACACAGGATGGCCATGGTATTCACGGGCGTACGCCATTTCAAACACTGACGATTACCCAGGGGGGAACATGCTGCTGGTGGTCGATGTCGGGAATACGAACATCGTTTTTGGCCTCTTCCAGAAGGGTAAACTTTCGCATTCCTGGAGAATAGCGACTGTGCCAGACCGGACAGCAGACGAACTGGCGATCGTGACTCAGAACCTCTTGGGCCTTCAGGAAATTTCCTTTGACGATATCAGCGCGGTTTCGGTTTGCTCGGTCGTCCCGGCGTTGGATGGCCGACTCGCTCAGCTCTCGCGTGACTACCTGGAATGCGACCCCCTGTTTGTCCGGCCGGAAGCGCAGACGGTTATGCCTGTCCACTATAGCCCGGCGTCCGATCTCGGCCCGGACCGGCTCATCAACGCCATTGCCGCCTACGATTTGACCAGGCAGCAGACAATCGTCATCGATTTTGGGACAGCCACCACCTTCGACGCCGTGTCTGCATCCGGGGAGTACCTGGGCGGTCTGATCCTGCCAGGCGTTGGCATTTCCGCCGAGGCATTGTCCGCGAGGGGGGCAAGACTGCCGCGCATCGAGATCCGGAAGCCTGCCCGAATGGTTGGCGATTCCACCGTCGCCTGTATGCAGTCCGGCGTGTTTTACGGGTACGTTAGCATGGTGGAGGGGATCATCAGCCGCCTGAAAACCGAACTTGGAGACGCGACCGTCCTGGCCACCGGCGGTCTGGCCGGTATTGTCGCGGGTGAGGCGAAGGGGATAGACAGGGTTGATGAGCACCTGACTCTTGAGGGTCTCCGGATCTTTACCGAACGATCCGGACGGGCATGAGGAATTACTTTAACTACTTTACTGAAATCGAAGAATACTTCGTCCGAAAGCGCGGCAAGAACATCACCGTGTCGCCGCTTGACTGGTGCCTCATCGAGCTTTGGAAAGACAATGGGATTCCGCTTCATGTGGTTCTGCGCGGCATAGATCGCAGTTTTGAGAATGCCGAAAAGCACCTGCGCAAAACCCCTTCCACCCTCTTTTACTGCCATCCCGCAGTGATGGAGGCATTCGAGGAGCACAGCCGGGCTATGCTGGGGACAGGACCGGAGGAGCCGGTGCCCGCTCATGTGGTGAATTGGCAACAAATCGCCGATCAGCTCCAAACTCTCGCTCAGCAGCTGGAAGCGTCGCATTCGGCCGCTCTTGCGAAGGTGACGAGCCGCCTGAGAGCCATCGAGGCCGAAGTCCGTGCGCCCGCTCCCCCAGTCAGCCCGGAAAACCTTGATGCGGAGCTCCGGGAGATGGGAAGAATCGTAGCGGCCCAATTACAGGAATCGATGGAGAAGCCGGAGCTCGAGTCGCTGGCGGCGGAGGCGAAGCGAGATACGGCTATCTACAAAAAGCACCTCTCAAAAGAGATGTACAAGAAACTGCTGTCCAGTTACTTCGAGAGAAAGGTGCTGGAAAGAAACGGATTCGGCGAATTCGGGCTCCTCAACTTTTCATGACCGCTCGAGGCCGGGCCCGAGCGGACAACCCGGAAGCGCTGTTCGTCCAGGTCCCACACCGATGCGTGCCATTCGTGTCCGTCGGTTTCGATTCGAATTGAACCCGAGTCAGGGGTCGCCAGCCAGTCGATCCCCAAGTCATCAAGCCTGGCCAGAGTGACGGGAGATGGATGTCCAAACGGGTTCCACCTGCCGGCAGAGATTATTGCCAGTCTCGGGGCCGCCTTTTGCAGGAACTCACGAGTATTGCTGTTCCGGCTTCCATGGTGGGCGGCTTTGAGGATGTCCACGTGCGGGACGCTGGGAAGCAGTGGAAGCTCGATCGCCTTGCCTATATCGCCCGTCAGCAACAGGCCAAAGTCGTGATACGTGACCAGAAGGACCAGGGATTCGTCGTTGCCGTCACTGCAAACGATCGAAGCGGGTGGGTGGAGAACCTGCATCCTCACGCGATCCATCTCGAGGCGGTCTCCGGCCGCCAGGGAGATACCAGGGTCAATGATCCGATCGCGCGGCCCGTGGTAGACCTGCCCAATTGGAAATGCAACTCGCAGAAAATCAAGCCCTCCGATATGGTCCCTATGCGCGTGAGATAGCAGGACGAAGTCGAGCGCCGAGATTCGATTCTCCCAGAGATATCGGGCGACCACTTTCTCACCGATGAAATCTCTGCGCGCCGCTTCGCTGGACCCTCCTGTGTCCACCAATGCGGAACGACCAGACGGGTAAGTGAGGTGAAAACAGTCGCCTTGCCCGACGTCCAGCATCGTCACCACCAGCGTGCCAGGGGGCGGCTGTTGCGGCGTGGCCGTCCAGAGGCCGAAGAAAAGGGAGACCGGGACGAGATATGCCAGAGACCGCCACCGCCTGAAGAGCCCAAGATACAGGGCGGGGAAGAGGAGCAGGAAAGTCCAGACCTGGAAGGAACGAGGATGAGGCAGGTACGTAACGAGACAAAACCCGTCGAGCCATGTCAGCAGTCCGAGCAACCAATCACTGTACAGGCCGACGAGACCCGCCAGGAAGGGGCCCGCCGGCGTCCAGTAAGACACAAACAGCACAAGGTACAGTGGGATCAGGGCACCAAAGAGCGGGATCAGGGCAAGGTTGGTGAACCATTGCGTCCAGATCCACATATTCGAATACCAGAGCGTCACGGGCAGGATCAGGAGTTGAACGAACCAGCTGCACATCGAGATTCCCAATGTGTAGAGCGTAGCCCTTGACGCCCCGACGCAAAGCCAGGTCGGGGGACGAGGCCAGAAGTTGATCGCCTGCTCGATCCGATATCTGGTTCGGCGGCGGAGGAGGGAAGCCGCGTCGCGGCCCACGCACACCTGGTCCGAAAACAGATCGCGGATTCCCCCAGCCACTGCGGTCAGGGAGCTGTGGAGCGGCATGACGAACAGGCCAATCGCGCAGAGGGAGAGGTAGGACAACTGGAAGCCAGAGCTCGCCAAGACTCGCGGTGACACCACAAGCAAGGCGAGCGCCGAAATCCCTAGAACGTTCATGAAACTCTTCGAAACCCCGAAAGCGACGAAGAGGTAAAAGACGGTCGCCATAAGGGCCGATCGCACGACCGGAGGGCTCAGTCCAACAAGGAGCACGTAGAACCAGACTCCGGCTAACGTGAGGATCCGTCCGGATCTGCCCAGGCGGCGCAGCGCAAAATGGAGACAGACGAGCAACAGGGATATGTGCGAGCCGGACACCACAAAGATGTGCAAAATCCCCAATCTTCGTATGGCATTAGTGTCCAGATTGTCGAGTGACTTGTCACGTCCCAGAAACAAGCTCAGCACCAATGTGAGATTAGATGTCTTAAAGGCTCTAAAACAGAAGCGTTCAAATGCCACTCCGTAACGAAAAACCGGCCTCAGTGGGCGAGTCGGAGGGTAGACGCCGACTCGCGATATCTGCAGAGCTGATTTCAGGTGAACAACGTGCAGGACCCCACGTGTCCAGAGGACCTCGCGGTAGTCCGGGACGCCCGGCACCGCGTAGAAACGCGGATCCTCCAAGTCGTTCCGGATCCGGATGACATCGCCGAAAAGGAGTT
Source organism: uncultured Acidobacteriota bacterium (assembly GCA_964421755.1). Taxonomy (GTDB): domain Bacteria; phylum Acidobacteriota; class UBA6911; order RPQK01; family RPQK01; genus CAVUUN01. Next base: position 4,418 of record CAYQYP010000278.1, on the reverse strand, counting down.
GTACTGTTGGTTCGAGGGTTGCCGCATCGTGCCGTGCGTTTGACTGCGGGGGGATGTAGACGGCCACGCGGCCGGGATACCCTCCGAGCTCCTGACCAGCGGAGGTCACTTGGAGCGGACGCAGCTCGAAGTAGCGTCCGTCACCGGATATCTGGACCGGGCTGGCGACCCAGCCGATGAGCTCTACCGGGCCGTCAGGAAGCGTGAACTGGGGTCGGGAGGTGTCCACGAACAGACCGATCCACAGGCAGGCGAAGCCAGCCAGCAAGAAACAAGGGTTAAACAGGCCGAATTGAGTGAGTGAGCTAAGGAGTCGACGCACGGTTGTCTCATAGCTACTAACGCGCGAGGTTCAGAAAATACGAAGAAATTTTTCGAGAAAATGCCTGACGACTGACCACTGACAACTAGCAGCCAGCAGTTCTAAGAACTCTGCGGCTGCTTTTTCGGGCAGAGCCGCACACGACAGCGAGGGTGTTGAAAATGTTCACTCTTCTATTAATAGGCGGATAGACCGGCGAGTTCCCGGCGGAGGGGCATGATCGAATGGAGCCGCGCACGAAAGCGAACGGCAGTGAGCGAGAGTAAGCGGACCACCTGACTCGCTCCACTGCTTCGTGTTTAAATGTATCGACTTAGCGAATGATTGGTGGTCCGCTTACTCTCGCTCACTGCCGTTCGCTCTCGTGCGCGGCTCCATTCGATCGCGATTCGATCGCGCCCTCCGCACGACATCAGCCCATAACAAGTCCGTCAATACCTGTGGGCCGAACGCACTTCTCCGAGGGCGCACCCAGTGACGCATGAAAATCACGGCTAGGTCCAATGCCCCGGCGTAATTTCAACAACTTGCGGGCCTATTCGGAACAGCAAGCGGGTTCTCGTAAAATTAAGCGGGAGCGGGCACCGAGAACCCGCTCACTCCACTGAAAAGCGCTGCGTGTGGCGCGGCTCTGACAAGCTCGTTTGGCCCGCCGCCGTGACAAATACGGAGTTAGCTGCCCCGGAGCAATGTATCAACTTCGTCGTATCCGGTAGGCAGTTCGATTCCGTCGGTAGACGCGCCGGCCTCGAGGAGTGCGCGGACGGAATCGGGCGAGCGGCGGTGGGTCCAGTAAGAGTCGACGCAAGCCTTTACAGCGAGTTGCAGCGCGGTGCGCCCTTGGCCGTCAAGCGCATTGACAGGCGCGCCGCGGACGATCATTTCCTTGACGACTTCGGGCCACGCGCGCCACGCGGCGACGTGCAAGGCCGTGCTCTGCCTCGCGATACCAAAGTACCCATCGCCTTCGCGATCGAGCGCGCTCGGGCTTACTCCCAAGTGGAGCAGGTTGCGAATACCTGGAAGGTTCCCCACGCCAGCGAATCCAGCCAGCAGGATTCCCTCGTGCGCGATCAGTTGGGCCCTGAGATGCGGCTCGGCTTCCGTAAGCGAGCCGATCGCTTCTTTCTGATCACGCGCGCAGGCAGCGAGCAGCGCGTCGAGTCCGGTCCGCGCCATGGGAGCTCCACGCCGCTCGAACACATCGAGCGCGTCGGCGCGCCCCCTGCGAGCGGCAATTGCGATGGCAGAATTGCCTTCCCGGTTTGGCAGCGAGGGATCGCCGCCATAGTCGAGCAGGTACTCGATGATTTTGAGGTCATTGTCGCGGCGAACCGCTTGATGCAGCGCAGCGTGCCCCCAGTTGGTTATCCGATTGGGATCGGCGCCGTGCTCAAGCACGAGGCGGACGCCCTCCGAATCATGCCAATCGCACTTGCGTAGAAGCAGCGTGCCCAGGCTTTGCTCGTTCAGCTTGCCACTTTCGAGCAGGATCTTCAGTACCGAATTGTCTTGCGTTTCGGCGACGTGATACGGAGTCTCTTCATCGTTAGGATCGGCGCCGCGCTCAAGAAGCAAGCGCGTCAACTCCATGTGCTGGGCTATAGCGGCCGCGCCGTAGATGGCGGATTCGAGGACGGGTCGGGGATTCGGATGATCGATCAGTTCGATCCAGCCCGTGTTCGCATCTGCGCCGGCGTCGACGAGAACACGGGCTGTGCGGACGAAGGCATCGGAACGCGAGCGGTCAAGCCTGAGGTAGCGCGAGAAGCACAGATGTGTGAGCGCGTCCCAGCCCCGCGGCCCGCCCTCCGCGGTAGCGCAAGCAGGATCGCGGGCCAGCCAGGCACGGACGGCGGCCTCCTCGGCAAGTATCGCAGCAGAGTAGACGCTCGCCGTCGTGACGTGCGGGTAACGGGCGAGAATCGTCTCGGCTTCATCGAGGGTAACCGAACTATGCCAGTTAAGAGGCGTGCAGGCAGCTTCGATGAACGCGGCGACCGGATCGGCAAGAAAGGCGACATCGCGGGTCAGCCGGAGCATCTCGACGTGCTTGGCGAACCTCGGCCAGCTTTCGAAGCCGTGCTCGCGGGCTATGACAAGTTGCGCGTCGGCCAGGCGGAAGGGCGCGCTACGGGTGACGTCCGGCGGCTGGTTGTGGAGTCTCGGATGATTCCGCGCAATGCGATCGAGCGCAACGGGCGCAGCCTCTGCGTGACCCCGGAGAAGATCCTTGGCTTGTTGCTTGTACTGTTCGAGGCAAGGGCGATCGGGTAAAGACCTGTCGGACATACGAAACTCCTTTCGCTGCTGGCCTGGAGTCCGCATGTTTCAGGCCCGGAAAGAAGTTCGTTTGAGCCTGGCAGAATGCAGGTGGGCACGGCCCTTCCCGCGGACTGGGTGCGCCCTGCGCGCCTAGACTTCAGTCTAGGAGAGCAGGTGTGAGAGATCAAGCGTGCGGATTAGGCTTCTCCCCTGCGGACAGTCGCGGTGACCCGAATTCCCAGCCGTTCCCGAGCCACGGGGCCGGCCCCGAACAGCAGCGGAAAAGCGGGATGAGACGGAACAATCCGGCGGTCAGACCGTATAGAGCTGCATGAGCTCATTACGGCGGTCCGTTCGGACTTTTCGCTTTCTATTACTCTTTCTCCTGGCTGGAGTTGCGTACTCTCAGCCCTTCCCCAGAGTTCCTATCGCCGGTTCGGAATTGAGGACGATGAAGTCCACTTCGACCGGGCGAAGCTACGACCTGTACATCCACACCCCCTCGGACTACGCGCGCGATCGCGCGCGAGACAAGGGCTCGAAGTACCCTGTGCTCTATATCCTCGACGGTCAGTGGGACTTCAAGCTGATGGACTCCGTGCTGGGCGGACTTGTCTACGACAAGTTCGTCCCCGAGATGATCCTGGTGGGGATCTCGTATTCGGGCGAGAACGCCGACTATAACGGCCTGAGAGCCATGGACTACACGCCGACACCGACACCGCAGGTGAAAGGATCGGGAGACGGCCCGAAGTTCCTCAAGTTCCTCAAGACCGAGTTGATCCCCTGGGTCGAAACCAACTACCGCGCAGATCCTTCACGCCGGCTCTTGCAGGGCAGCTCGTATGCCGGGCTTTTCACGCTGTACGCCCTGTTCGTCGAACCGGGGCTGTTCCATGGATACATCTCGGCGAGTCCGGCGACGCCTTATGACGACCGGTACGTTTTCAAGCAGGAAGCCGAGTTCGCGAAGGTCCATAAGGAGCTGCCAGCGAGGTTGTTCCTCGCCGTTGGTGGATCGGAAGGCCTCGCCGGCCCGGTGCAGGAGTTCATGCGAACGCTCCAGTCCCGCGGGTACTCGGGTCTGAAGCTCGAGACGCGCGTGCTCGAGGAGGAGCGCCACGCCAGCAACAAGCCCGAGATCTACAATCGTGGCCTAAGGTTTCTGTTCGGCGGAAGACCGTGAAGAAACGGGGCGCATCACCTGTTCGCCTGTCACCGCCAAGCATATTCACCTCTTTTTGAAGAACCCAGGTTGCTGGTGATCGAGGCGGCGCCCATTTCATTCCAATGCCAGAGCCGAGCCCGCGACGCAATCCAACCGCGAAGGCGATAGACAGGAGACCGCTCAGTACAAAATCGGCGATCTGTATCCACATGGAGTATCATGACCCGGCAAAAGGAGACATAAATGAGACTTTCCGTTCTCCGCCTGGTTCCGACGTCAAAAGCATTTTCCAGAATGCTTGTCGCGGGAGCTACGCTCACGTTCGTCCTCGCGTGGCTACACGCTCAAGAAGGTCAAAGTCCGCTTGACCGCCTGCCAGCCAACGTAAGACAAGTCACAGCGTTCGGGGAGAGGGCAGTCTGGTCCCCCGACGGTTCCAGGATCGCGTTCGTCCACAAGACGCTCGGCGACGCTTTCGAGCATGATCTGAAAAGCGGGAAGACCACTTGCCTGACCTGCTCTTTCCCGAGCGCCGGCTACTTCCGCGTGCAATACCTGCCTTCCGGCGACTACATACTCGTCGGGCCAGCTCAGGTCACCGATCGGGAGAAAGCCCGTTGGGACGAATCCGAAATGTGGGTCCTCCGAAAGGATCTCGCGAAA
>CAYQYP010000277.1:0-4279 GCA_964421755.1 uncultured Acidobacteriota bacterium | reverse complement strand
AGCGCTGGGAAAGACGGGGGAGAAGCTGTCGATCATCGGCTTCGGTGGGATCGTGGTCCGAGACGCGACCACACAGGAAGCGGCTACCCGGGTCCGCGAGGCGATCGACAAGGGGATCAACTACTTCGACGTGGCGCCGAGCTACGGGAATGCCGAGGTGATGCTCGGGCCGGCACTGGAACCCTACCGAAAAGGCGTCTTTCTCGCCTGCAAGACGACGGAGCGCACCGCGGACGCATCCGCGAAGGAACTGGAGAAATCTCTCTCGAACCTCCGGACGGATCACTTCGACTTGTACCAGCTGCACGCCGTGGAGAAGCCGGAAGACGTCGAGACAATTCTCGGTCCGAAAGGAGCCCTCGAGACCTTTGTCGCCGCCCGGAAGGCAGGGAAAGTCCGTTTCCTCGGTTTCTCCGCACACTCGGTCGAAGCGGCGTTGGCCCTTATCAAAGCCTTTGACTTTGACACAATTCTCTTTCCGGTCAACTTCGCGACCTGGTACGCAGGCGATTTTGGCCCGCAGGTCTTGGACGCCGCTCAGAAAAAGAAAATGGGCATCCTGGCGCTCAAGGCGATGGCTAAGTCACGAATCGCCCGAGGCGAGGCGCGCCCGTACGACAAGTGTTGGTATACGCCTCTTGACGACCCCGAAAGCGCGCTGAAGGGTCTGCGGTTTACTCTGTCGCACCCCGTGACTGCCGCCATACCTCCGGGCGATGAAAACCTCTTTCGCCTGGCGCTGGACCTCGCACCGAAGTTCACCCCGCTGTCCCGGCAGGAGACGGAGGCGATCAAGATCGAGGCGATGAAGGTGAACCCAATCTTCCGGTTCCCGCGTGAAGCCTGAGAAAAGCAGGGGCAAAGGGGTAAAGGGGTAAAGGGAAACGTCGGAGACCCTTGCCCCTCTGCGCGCCCCATAAGCACTAACCTTGGGCGTGTTGCCAACATCGAACAGCAAGCGTCAGAACCTTGGGGAGTCATCATGCCTTGGGGCATCCAGGATTATGAGAAGCCGGGGCTTCTATCGTGGCCGGACTCTGGAGCTGGAGAGTCCGGCCACAATAAGGCGCCTGCCGCCACCCCCGAGCCGGTGCTTAACCTCGACATTGACCCAGTTCTAGGTTTAGCGCTGTTACCCCTCTGCCCCGTCTGTCTTTCCGCCCCTTTGCCCCTTTGTCCCTCTGCCCCTTTGCCCCTTTGCCGGTTGCCTTTCTCCCAGCGCGTCGTGTAAATTACCCGCCGATCCCGCGAAACAGAGGTACTACCATCGATTCATGCAAAATGTTGGAACGCGCTTCTTTTGGGTATCAGTAGCCTTTCTCATTGTCTTGTCGACGGCCGGGGCTCTGGCCGGCGAGCCAGCCAGTTTGGATACCACGTATCGTGAGACAGCCGAGCAAATCACCCAGGCTGCGATGGGTAACGAAACGGCCTGGGAGAGGCTGGCGTTTGTCTGTGACGAGATCGGCCCGCGGCTGAGCGGTTCGGCCCAATACGAGCAGGCGGTTCGATGGGCCGTCGAGCAGATGAAAAGCGACGGGTTGGTCGACGTTTCCACCCCGCTCGTCAAAGTACCACATTGGGTCAGGGGACAGGAGCGGGCGACCCTGGTTTACCCTTTTGAGCGAAAGCTTCATCTCCTCGGCCTCGGCGGCAGTGTTCCGACGCCGGCGGGCGGATTGCTTGCCCGGGTCGTGGTCGTCAACAACTTCGAGCAGCTGGATGCACTCTCGCCGGAGTCGGTTCGGGGCGCCATTGTCCTGTTCAACCCTCCGTACGAGGGCTACGGAAAAACTTCCAGGTATCGGTTCTCGGGCCCGTCCAGGGCGGCGAAGGCGGGGGCCGCGGCCGTGCTGATCCGATCGGTCACGCAGAACAGCCTCCAGAGCCCACACACCGGCATGCTCTCTTACGATGCGGCCAACCCACGAATACCGGCGGCGGCGCTCTCGGTGGAAGATGCAGCCTATCTCGAGCGCCTCTTCAGGACCAACCGGCAGCCGACCGTGCGACTGGAGCTCGAATCACAGACTTTGCCTGACGTCGACTCGGCCAATGTTGTCGGCGAAATCAAGGGAGCCAGGCGGCCAGAAGAAATCGTGGTCATCGGAGGGCATCTCGATTCGTGGGACGTAGGGCAAGGCGCTCAGGACGATGCGGGAGGCTGCGTCGTCGCCATGGAAGCCGCGCGTCTGATTCGGTCGCTCGGGCTGAAACCGCGGCGCACAATCCGGGTCGTATTGTTCGCCAACGAGGAGAATGGACTACGAGGAGCGACCGCCTATCACGACTGGATCGCAACCGATCCTCGAAAGCATGTGGCCGCGATCGAGCTCGACGCCGGTGTGGAAAAGCCCCAGGGATTCGGCGTCAGTCTGCTCAAGCTGGAACGGCAATCTCCAGCATGGTCGGAAGCCTTTCGAAGGGCCCGGGAGATGGGGAAGCTTCTGGAGGCAATCGAGGCGGGGACCGTATCCGAGGGTGGAGGCAGCGCGGATATCGGGCCCCTGATCAGAGACGGGGTGCCGGGCTTCGGGATCAGGAGCGAGGGAGGGTCGTACTTCGACTGGCATCACTCGGCGGCCGATACTCTGGACAAAGTGAGCCCGGATCATCTCAGGCGCAACCTGGCCGTCGCCGCGGTTTTGCTCTATGTGCTGGCTGACATGCCGGAGCCGCTGGTGACGCAGTAAAGCGCTTCGGAAGGTCACCTGTCTCCTTGTCTCCTTGTCTCCTTGTTCACCTGATTGTCATATTTCCGGAGGGGATTGCCGAATGACCCCAACGGGGTCACGTAGCAAAGCACGGGGTTGCCCGCGCTTTGGCGGGCTACCCCGGGTCGGAGGCTTGCATGGGGTTCAACCCTGAAGGAGTTGCGTACTGCGCACGATATGCAACCCTTTCAGGGTTGACGACTCACGGCTCTGGATCCCAGGGTAGGCTGCCAAAAACGCAGCCAACCCCGGGCTTTGCTACGCAACGCCTTCAGCGTTGAAAACCGTCAATAAGCCGCCAATGGACGCGCTCTCCCGGCTTTTTCAACCCCCTCGCTGCGTGCGCGGATCCGAAAAGGACCGACTGGCGCACTCGTGAAAAATCCGGCCTCTTGATTAGGTCCGTTAGGACTTGATGAACCCTCACTTCGGTTCTCATAAATTGGCTTCCACGGCAAGATCCTCTCAACCAATGGGCCGCGAGGGTGTATCTTCGTACTGTCCTGACAGATCGGCAAAGGAAAGGGGAATGCTATGGCGGAAGGATTCGGAGATATAACGGCTCGCAAACTGGGGCGCCGTGAATTTTTGGCTGAGACCGGGGCTGGCTTGTCGTTGGCGATCGTCAACTCCGGCACCCTGCGGGCGACCCAGGCGAATTCCAAAATCAGGCTCGGTTTGATCGGCTGCGGCATGCGCGGCAAGTGGATCGCCGACCTTTTCGTCAAGCACGGCGGCTATCAGTTCGTCGGCGCCGCGGACTACTTTCAGGACAGGGTCGATGAGTTCGGAGAGAAGTTCGGCGTACCGGCCAGTCATCGCTACACGACACTGTCCGGCTATAAACGGCTTCTCGAGCAGGATCTGGATGCCGTCGCCATCGAGTCGCCTCCTTACTTCCACCCGGAACACGCGGCTGCGGCCGTGGCCGCCGGAGTCCACGTGATCCTGGCCAAACCGATTGCCGTCGATGTCCCCGGAACCCTCCTGGTCCGCGATCTCGGGCCGAAAGCCACCGCGGCGAAACGGTGCTTCTTTGTCGATTTCCAGACGCGCGTCAACCCGTTTTTCCAGGAAGCGGTCAAGCGCGTCCACTACGGGGAGATCGGTCGGATCGGCTTCGGCGAAGCCTGCTTTAACGGCGGAGATGTCTGGAACAGCTGGAACCCGATCGAGCAGTTCCTGCAGGCGGGTCCGGACGACCCTGAAGCCCGGCTTCGCGCGTGGGGAATGGACAAGGTTCTGTCCGGAGACATCATCGTCGAGCAGTGTATTCATTCGATCGACGTGGCGACCTGGATCATCGATGCGGATCCTGTTTCGGCTTACGGCACCGGGGCGCGTAAGCACTACAAGCAGGGCGACATCTGGGATTGCTTCGCGCTCACGTATCGCTTTCCCGACGAAGTTCCGCTTCTGGTCAATGCCAAGCAGTTCGGCGAAGGATATGCGGACATCGGCTGCCGGATCCACGGGCTGAAGGGAACGATCGACACTCACTATGGAGGCGACGTCTCCATCCGCGGCAGCAAACCCTACAAAGGCGGGAATACCGGCAACCTGTA
>CAYQYP010000276.1:0-2636 GCA_964421755.1 uncultured Acidobacteriota bacterium | reverse complement strand
GAGACGCCGCCAGGCATATTGCCGTACGGGTCGGTGAGGGACTTGATGTTTCGGAACTGCTGCCGGATCGTGAACGGCGGTCGGTCGGCGGTGCCGTTCGCCATATTGCCACCCATGCTGCCGTAGTAAACGCCGGCGCCGGCGCGGATCGCGGTCTTGCCGTCGCCGAACGGATCGAGGACAATCCCGATCCGCGGTGCGAAGTTGTTGTAGTCGACAGGGATGATGGAGCGGTTCAACTCAGCGTCGAGCGGGAACAACATCCCGAGAGGCGCGGTCGGAACGATCGTCGACTGCACGCCCGGTCTGAAGGTGTTCTTGCGGTTAAGCGGGTCGGTCAGAGGGAATTGGATCTCGTGCCGCAAGCCCAAGGTCAGCAGCAGGCGAGGGTGAACCCGGAACTCGTCCTGAATGAAGAAGCCTGTAAACCAGCCGCTGTCTGTCTTGTACACCGGCGCGTCCTGGTTCATGGTTCGGGGCAGGCCAAGCAGAAAATCGCCGAGCTCGTTTTTCGTGTTGTCCGGGCGGAAATCGAAAGTCCCGTAGTTGTTCAAATTGGTCAGCTGGTAGGTCTTGTCGAGAGAGCCCTCGAATCCGAACCGCAGCGAATGGCGCCCCCGGATGGTGCTGAAGGTGTCGCGGAGCTGGTAGTAGTCGTTTCCGGCTCGCGGCCCGTCAATAGACGTCGACAACTGGAAGTAGTTCCGCACGTTGATACTGGGGAGCGCCGGCTCGCCCTGGATCTGGTACTTGGACCCGAAGTCGGCCAGCGACTTCGCGGGCGTGTTCAGCCGTCCGCCTATATGCCGCACATACGTCAGGTGGAGCAGGTTCATTGAAACAGGGCTCATCGTCCAGGTTTCATTGACGTTGAAGTTCTGCTGCTTCCAGGTCAAAAGACGCTCGGTCCACGGCAGAGTGCCGCCCAAAACATCCGCCCGTTCACCCTTGTTAAGGAAATAGCTCCCGAAAAGTTGGTGTTTATCCGAGAACGAGTAGTCAATCCTCCCGGTCAGGTCGTCGTTCCTCGGACGGATCGGCACCTGGGCTTCGTAGTAATTATCGGGCAGGTTGGCCAGCGGAACCCAGTCTTTGATGATGTTTTGCGCTGTCGGGTCGAGCCGGTTAGCGGGAATTATGTTGCCAGGGAACTGCTTCTTCGTCAACGGATCGATCAACGCCTTGGTCATCTGCGAGAAGTCTCCGGTGCGTTCCAGGGCGGTGGGGACGCGGGCGTCGTTCTCGAACGCGACCTCGCGCTCGCGCAAACCCGAGTAGCTGAGGAAGAAGAACAGCTTGTCACTCTTGATCGGGCCGCCGATGCTGCCGCCAAACTGGTTGCGCCGCTGCACGGGCTTTTCCAGCGAGTTCCATTCCTGGGCATTCAAGGCATCGTTGCGGTGATAGTGGAAGAGCGAACCGTGGAAAGCGTTGGTGCCCGCCTTCGTGAGGACGTTGACCACCCCGCCGCCGTACCGCCCGTACTCCGCGTCAAACATGTGGGTGGTGATGCGCAGTTCCTGAACGGCGTCCGGGTTCGGCGCGGGGTTCCCTGTGTTGCGCAGGCTCATGATGCTCGTCCCGCCATCCAGCGTGTAGTTCACCCCCCCGGTCCCGGCGTTCGCGGAGCCGTAGACCGACACCTCGAATCCCGGAGGTCCGAACGCGTTCGACGACGCGCTGTTCTGAACGCCGGCGGTGATGCTCAGCAGGTCGTACACGTTGCGGTTTACCAACGGCAGATTGAGGATCTCCGCGTTACTGACCGTCTGGCCCAGAACCGTCTTGGCGGTATCAACCAGCGGCGCATCCGAGGTCACTTCCACCGTCTCGTTCACCTCGCCCACCGCCATAACCGGATCGATCCTGGCGTTGCGGTCGATGCCCAGCACGATGCCCGCCTGCACGAATTTCTTAAAGCCCGCCATTTCGACTTCCAGGCGGTACGTGCCGACCGGGAGGTACTGGATCACAAAGTGACCGGTGGAGTCGGAAACGGTATCGCGGGAGAAATTGGTGTCGACATTCGTCACCGTGACCGTTGTGCCGGGGATCGTTGCGCCCGATGGGTCTTTAACATTGCCGAGTATGGTTCCCGTTGTGGCCTGTCCCCAAGCGGCGGCGCAGGCGAAAATCAAAAAGACGCCGATGAGGGCGGCGCGAAAGATCTGCTGCCTTTTCATTTGATGCTCCTTTTCCTTGGACTAGACTTTATGAACTGTGTTCTCGTCCGGCGTCAGAGGTTTCTAAACGGATGTCTGCCCGGTCTGAGGTTACCTCTTGAGATTCCTTTTGCACGTGCGCGCAAGTCGGGGAAGGTCAACCGTTGCTGTCGGCGCCGGCCCAATGGTCGTCACACAAAACCCTCCTTGTCCGTCCATGGGATGCCATTGCCGCCTTACGGCGCCTAATCTTAATCTCAGCAGAAATAGCTGTCACTCCCTTTTTTTGCTCCGTCCGTATCATGCCCACGACCGCCCGTCCGGGGAAGTCCAGAACGGTTTTTCACGGTTCGAACCTAGGGTTAACGGGGGCTTCCCACCGAAAAATCAACGTGGACTGCGGCACCAGAGAGCCGCGCCTTGAACGCATTTCGTACCCGAATGGGTCAAGGAGGTTATGTCGGGGATCAAAGT
>CAYQYP010000275.1:0-3903 GCA_964421755.1 uncultured Acidobacteriota bacterium | reverse complement strand
CGAGCGCGAGCCTCTCCAACAATACGGACCTGGGAAGAGGCGATACCTTTATCTCGGTCAATGGCCAGCGCATGACCAGCAATAACATGACAATCAACGGCACTGAAGTTATCAGCGCCGGCAGTAACTCCACGGTGAACGTTGCCGTCCCTGCCCCGGATACCCTGCAGGAATTCGTAGTGCAGACTTCTCTTTTCAACGCCGCGTCGGGACGAAACAGCGGTGGTAATGTTGCGGTCCTGACAAAATCAGGGTCGAACGACTTTCATGGCCGACTTTACGAATTCTTGCGCAACCGCGTTTTGAACGCCAATGACTTCTTTCTCAACAGTCGAGGCCGAGACAGGCCTATCCTGACTCGAAACCAGTTTGGGGGCACGCTCGGCGGACCAATCCTGAAGGACAAGGTTAACTTTTTCGTCTCCTACCAGGGAACTCGGGAGAGGAATGGGACCTCGCTGGCCAACAGCCTGGCCACACCTAATATTCCGGCCGGCCTCAGCGAGGATCGCAGCACCGCCGCTCTCCAGAAGCTGGCGGACGCGCACGGTACCGGTGCAATGGATCCGGTCAGTCTCCGGCTCCTTCAAGCCAGGCTTCCGAATGGTCAATATGCGATTCCAAGCGCCGGGGCTGCGGCAGAGGATCCCACTACCCTCGTGCCCACTCCGCTGAGTGCGATCTCACGGTTTAACGAAAACCAGTCCAACGTGAACATCGACCTGCAGATCGGAGCGGATGACCGGCTGGACTGGAAGGTGTTTTTCTCACGAGTGTCGCAATACCAGGCCCTGTTTAGCTTCCTTGGACCTAATCCCTTCCAGGCCCCAGGCTACGGTGGATATGTCGACCACGACAATTGGGTCGTGACGCTCTCCGAAACCCATGTCTTCAATCCCAGAATCGTCAACCGGGCTCTTTACGGCTTCAACAGCAGCGCGGGAACGTTCGCTCCCGAAGAGCCGTTCACAAATGCTCAATTCGGCATCGCGAACCCACTGGCTAATGACTATCCGGGATTGTCCACTATAGGGGTTACAGGCCTTTTCACGATCGGTTCTACTTCCCTGGCGGATGGCAGCGCCGCGGGCCGGACACATAATTGGAGCGACACTCTTGCCTGGAGCAGAGGCCGGCACGATATGACTCTGGGCGGGCATGTGCGACACACAGCGCTCGACTTCGATCTCGATTTCTACTCGCGCGGCAGCGTGCTTTTTAGCAATTTCAAGGATTTTCTTGGCGGCGTCACCGCCGCGGCATTCCTCGGTAATGGAATCCGCGATCGTGAATTGCGAACCACCGACTCTGCCTTGTTTTTCCAGGATGATATCCGCCTGACCGGGAATTTCACACTGAATGCAGGCGTGCGCTTTGAACACTACGGCGGGATCAGCGAAAACGAAGGGAGACTTTCCGCGTTCTATTCTGAGATCTTCGCGAAAAACCAGCTGCCGTGCACGCCTGCCGCACCCTGCAATCCTCCCAACGGCATCAGGCTGTTGTCTCCGGGACAAACCCTCAACCCGGGTACTCATCATTTTGCCCCGCGTTTGGGCTTTGCCTGGTCGCCCCTCGCGGGAGACGGGCTCGTGATTCGCGGCGGATCCGGGGTATATTTCGATAAGTTCTCGCTGAACATCGGCGTTCAGCAGGTCTTGAACTATCCCTATGGTGTGGTCGGAACCGGGCTGGCAGGCCCTTTTTTCTCGAATCCCTTTCCCGACCTTTCCACGACAGAATTTCCTGTTTCTCCGGTGATCCCATCCCCGGTCCCATACTATGCCGGCGGAGCGCCGTCAGCCCACTTGCGAACTCCGATCAACGGGCTCTTTGTAGATCCAAACCTCCGCACGCCTTACGTTTACGTCTACAGCCTGGGCATTCAGTGGCAGCCGGCGAGGCATTATGCAGTCGAGCTTGATTACGTCGGGAACAAGGGAACGAAGCTGATCAACATCCGCACCCTGAACCAGGGTGTGGGAGCGACTGCGCCGTACACAGCTTCAGGCTTCTCGAACAACAAAGTCCTGAACGGGCTGCAGATGGTCGAGACAACCGGCATCTCTCATTACGATTCGCTGCAAGCAAGTCTCAAGCGGCGCTTCGACCCTCTGGACTTTTTGGTCAGCTACACCTTTTCGAAATCCACAGACGATTACTCGGGCGCCCCCGCGAGCGAGCTGAACGCTCTACCGGGGGACCAGCAGGACAGGAGGTCGCAAAGGGCGCTTTCGAACTTCGACCGCACTCATCGTATTGTGGCGAACTTTGTCTGGTTTCCGAAAGTGGTTCACTCCGGCGGTGAGACGATTGCCGGACGCCTTCTCAATGACTGGCAGTTCTCGGGCATTGTCACAGTGCAGTCAGGAATTCCATTTTCCGTGATATCTACCAGCGGCGCCGCCATCTATAACCGCGCCGACCTGGCGCGGCCGGGAAACGGCGCCAAGGACGGACCGGTCAAGGGTAGGCTGGACGCCTACTTTGACCCGACAGCTTTCGCCGTCTCTCTGGCTACGGCGCCTCCGTTCGGATCCTCGTCTCGAAACATCCTCCGGGGGCCGGGGCAGAAGAGCATCGATCTCTCGATAGGCAGATCGTTCCGCGTGATCAGTGAGAATCGGCTCGAGTTTCGGGCCGAGTTCTTCAATCTCTTCAATTTCGTGAATTTCAGCATGCCGAACAACAACATGACGGTTCCCGGCACTGTCGGGCGCATCACCTCGACGAGCACTGGACCGAGAGTGATACAATGCGCATTAAAGTACAGTTTCTGAAGCTGCGAGCCAGAGCGCAGCATGCCGTTTTAGGTTGTCCATGCGTATTAACACGGAACGGCTATTCGTTTTCAGCAGACTCCGGCGCCTTGGAAGGGTGGTGCTTTTTCTGTCGCTCTTCGTGCCCTTCGGTGCCGCTCAGCCATCCACTCCGAATATCCTCATCCTGTTTCCGTTTAGAGGTGCCGCCATGCCTTACGCGGCCGCAGCGGAGAGCTTCAAAACCACGCTGAGTCGGGAGATTGGCATACCCCTGAACTTCTATGAATATTCTTTGGATTTGGACCGTTTTCCAAACCCCTCGATGCAGGTTGAACTGGCGGAATTCCTCAAGAAACGTTTTTCCACCCAGCAACTCGACCTGATTGTACCAATCGCAGCGCCTGCCGCGAATTTCACCCTTCAATTTGGCGATTCTGCTTTCCCGGGAACCCCCGTTCTGTTCCTCTCCGCTGATCGGCGCCTGGTAGATCTCGACTCTCTTCCAAAGAATGCGACGACCGTCAATCAGGTTTCCAAAACGACCGAGTGGATTGAAGACATACTGCAAATGGCGCCGGACACAACCAGTATTGCGGTCGTGCTGGGTGCTTCTCCCACCGAGCAAATCTGGAAAGACATAATCATCCGCGAGTGCCAGGCTTTCAAGGACAGGGTGACCCTCACCTTTTTTAACGGCATGTCATTGGACGAGATGGAAGAACGAGTGTCATCCATGCCCCCGCACTCGTTCATCCTCTTCGCAATGCTGATGAGGGATGGCGCCGGGATCACCTATGACGGGTATACAGTGCTCGAACGCCTTCGTGCAGCTGCCAATGCACCTATTTACGGTGTACACGAGAGCCTCATAGGCCGGGGGATTGTCGGTGGCAGACTGCTCCTGGATCAAACCATGGGAATCCTCGCGGCCCAGAGTGCCGCCCGGATCCTGCGGGGCGAACCGGCGCCCAGCATACCAGATCAAATAGTGCCCGCCCCTGCGCCGGTCTATGACTGGCACGAGTTGAACCGCTGGGGCATCAGTGAAGCCCGATTGCCTTCCGGCAGCTCGATTCTCTTTCGGGAACCGACATTCTGGGAACGCTACCGCTGGCGTGTTGCCGGCGTTGTTTCCTTTTTT
>CAYQYP010000274.1:0-19988 GCA_964421755.1 uncultured Acidobacteriota bacterium | reverse complement strand
CAGCCGTCCATTTTGCTGGGCTCGTTTCAGCTCTTTGCTGAAGTGACCGGATCCGACGCCGAACGACACGACATCTCGCGGGCGCGCGTCGAACAGCCCACGCGCCGAAACGCCCGCCGTGAAGTACAAGGGCAGCTGCTGGACGCGGGAATCGGGCGCGACAGTGACCGAGCCGAAGACGCCGAACCCGCGGTTACTGCCGGGACTGCCAAATGGGACGAGGACCTGATCGAAGAGCCCATACAAGCCCCAGCTTCCGCGCTTGCTGGCGCCGGACTCGAAATCGGTGAGCTTGGCATCGTCGTACCACCCGCCCACCTTGTAATTGCCGAGCCGTTGGCTGTCGCCGGGCAGTCCGTTGATCCGGTAACCGATCTCGCCCATCGCGAAGATTGGTCCGCGCATTGAAAAATTCACACCATGGTATTTGTTGGCGCGGATCGCGGGGTCGCCGTTGTAGACGGCGGTCATCACATGGCTTCGGCGGGTAGGCTTCACCTTCACCAGCGCCGCCCAGGTGCCGGTGTACGCGGTCATGCCCGGCGCAACCAATAAGATCCCGAATGGGCTTCCGCAAAACGCGTTCGACATGAACCCGTAGTTGTAAGGCGAGTTGAGAAAGTCATCGGTGGCCGCGAAGCGCCCGAGGCGGAGCTCGAGGCGGTCGTTGAACAGCTTCTGCTGATAAGAGACATCGATGACGCGAAATGTCTGGAAGCCATAGATCTGCTGCGTGCTGATGATGTTGCCGATGTGCTCCGACGAGAGTCTCTTCCCCCAGCGTTGCGAAAACGACGCAAATACCGAGCCGCCCTTCAGGCCGGCGATCCTGTTCAGATCGAAATAAAGGCTGAGCTCGGTGCTGCTCGGCTGTGTCGCGCCTTGCGAGCGGCCACCGCTGGGGTTCCCCGCGAGGTCGCTGATGAGAATCCACCGCGGTGTGATGCCCGATTCTTCAAGTTTCGATCGCAGGCCGCCCCAGTCCCCTAACAGGTGGGCGCTGGGCAGCACGAGATCAAACACCCGAGCGGCAGGATCTTTATAACTATCGCTGCTATTGGTATCGTTGCTCGTCTTCTGTTGTGCAAAAGCTGTGGCGCAGATGAGCAGCAGTACGAGTGCGAGCAGGAACAGCCCGCTTCTCACACGTCCCCCCTCCGCTGAGCGATTGCCGGGTCGGGCTGCTCCGAGGACCCGGCTGCCTTCAGCCGCACAGGTTCACCATCATCGGACCGTAAGCTGCCCGTTGAGGGGGGCGCCGCGACAGCAGTTGTCGAAGGTTGCTCGACAATCAACCGCGCACTGCGGCGGTAGGTGATTAGAAGGCGGACCCAGTTTGCCAATATCGATACCTTTGAATGGCCGCCTGACAATGTTCTGAGATGTAGCAGCCCCCACATCAGCCATGCAGGAAAGCCGGTGATCGAGCGATCACGATACTCGGCGATACCTACATGCCGAGTAATAGTCGCCACCTTGCTCGGCACGAACGGCTCGGGAGGAGTGGGCACGGCAGTGCCCAATAATCGGGCGGCTATGAGCTTGCCCACGTACCGGCCTTGATGCTGCGCGACGGATGCGAGACCCGGAAGGGGTCGGCCGTCAGGTCCGACGACATAGGCCGCGTCTCCGACGACGAAACAGTCGGGATGGCCAGGAACTGAGAAATCCTTTTCAACTGCTACGGTTCCGTTTGCTTTAACGTTCGTGCCGAGTGTCCTTGCTAGTGCTACGCCCTGTACACCGGTGCACCACAGCACGGTGCCTGCCTCTATCCGTTCCTCGCCGATCGTGACGCCTGCCGCGTCAACATGGGTAACAGGAACGCCCAGCCTCACCTCAACTCCGGCACGTTCGAGCGCCCGGGTGGCATAGGACGAATGTCGTTCGCTGAACGCCGGCAGCAATCTTGGTCCGGCCTCGACGAGCAGGATGCGCGCTCGTCGGACGTCGATGTTGCGAAAGTCGGCCGGCAAGGTCCGGTGCACGAACTCGCTGATCGTGCCCGTAATCGCGACCCCGGTTGGCCCGCCTCCGACTGCAACCACTGTCATGTCGCGTGCCTGTTTGCCCGGGTCCGGTTCCATCTCCGCGCGCTCGAATGCGGTTAAGAGCCGATTGCGCGCGGCAACGGCGTCGCCAAGTGTTTTCAATCCGAGCGCGTGTTGGGCCCATTCCGATTCGTGACCGAAATAACTCGTTTGCGCTCCGGTCGCTATTACGAGCACATCGTAGGGGAGGTCGACTCCTTCGGCCATGACGACGACGCGGCGGGAGATATCCACGCGCTTGGCCTCGCGCATTTCGACCCGGACATTGGGCATATCACCCACAAGCGAGCGGATCGGCGTCGCGATTTGCGCAGGCTCAAGGATTGACGTGGCGACCTGGAAAAGGAACGGCTGGAAGAGATGATGATTGTTGCGGTCGACGAGCGTCACCTCGGCATCGCTGTCGCGCAACTCACGGACGACAGCAATACCGGCAAATCCACCGCCAATGACCACCACCTTGGGCCGAGATGCCTCCCCTGCGGGGGTGAGGTTGTCAGCGCTCATGCGGCGCCTCCCTGCACCAGCGAAACTTGCTGTGCGTTGCGCAGCGCCTCGTCTAGAAGGCTGCGCGAGCGTGGTGTGTCGCGGAGCTTCCAATTCGCCGAGGTCAGCTCGACAGCACGCTGCGGTCGGTTGCCGACGCCCATGAAGAAGGCTGCGGCATGGTCGGCATAGGCTTCGGGCCGTCGCGCCAGCAACAGCTCATACTCTGCTGCTGCACGTTCCGCTTCGCTCACAGCAGCTTCGCCGTCACCACGCGCGGCGAGGATCTCCGAATAAGTGGCGCGGTATTCAGGATCGTCGGAAATTTCGAGCAACGGCGTGATAAGCGCCGCAGCGAGATCCAACTGCCCTCGGGCGAGAGCCACCTCGGCGCGATGCCCATGTCCCGGAACATGCGCCGGCAGGATCGCGCCGAGTTCGGCGAACATCGCCTCCGCCCGGTCCAGATCGCCGCGGCGCATCGCGTTCACGCCCCACTCGAACAGCAGTTGGCCGCAGGGCAAAGGCGATACGCCATTGTCCGCATCGAGTGCGGACACGTAGCGGGCTTCGGCCGCTAGCCATTCACCCATTTCCGCCAGCAGTGACGCGAGCGCCCCAAGCGTGTGAATCCCAGGATCGTCCATCGCCAGTCTCTCGCGCAGAACTAGCGCCTCTCGATATTGTCCCGTCGCTTGGAGCAGCGCCGCCTTTTCGGCATCAATTCCTTGCCTTGTATGTCCAGCCGCCGTCGCTTGATCGAGAAGCGCGGTTGCTTCCTCGAACCGGTGGAAACGCCCGGCGAGCCGTGCGCGGATGTAGAACGCGCTTCCCATACCTGGCGACAACGCAACAGCTTCATTGGCGACTACTTCCGCCTGGTCATGGTCCGCGATACGACCCAGCAAGTCACCGCGAAGAAACAGAAGCTTCGATAGCGAGAACAGGTCTACGAAGGTCGCACTCTCGCCGCGACGATGCTCCAGGCTCTCGATCAATGCCGAAAGATTGGCGACAGCGATTCGCCCACTCGTGTAGTGTTTGGGATCGATCATCATGGCTTTTCCAAACCGGTCAGCAGCGCCGGATAACCGCGCGTCAATGATCCGCCGTCGATCACGATCGTGTGACCGTTAATGGATCGGGCGTTGTCGGACGCGAGAAACACGGCGGCAGCAGCAATTTCCTGCGCTTCAACAGCCCGCTTCATCGGGATGACTCCCATGTAGAGCTCGCGCATGGCCGGATTCTCCAACTCCTTCCTCGTCAACGGCGTCTCCACCAAGCCTGGCGCGATGCCGACGACACGGATACCGCGACCGCCGAGCTCCAACGCGCCACAGCTTGTGATCATGTCCACACCCGCCTTCGCGGCGCAGTAAGCGACCTGCCCTTCACCAGGCTGCTGCGCATTGACCGACGAAATGTTGATGATGACGCCGGGCCGTCCTTGTTCAAGCATGTTCCGGGCGCCATGCTTCACGCCGTAGAAGACTCCGCCGAGAGTCACTGCCTGAACGGATTTCCACTTATCAGCGGGCAGCTCCGTAAGCGGCGCGATTGCGCCAAAGCCTGCGCAATTGACCACGATATCCAGCGACCCGAATGCATGGCGTGCCTCGCGCATCGCGCCTTCGACCTGGCTTTCGTCCGACACATCGGTGGCGCGGCCGATCGCGCGATCACCCAACTCGCGGGCGGCATCATCGAGTGCTTTCACATTCAGGTCGCAGAGCAACACGCTCGCGCCCGCTTCGATAAACGCCGTCGCGATCGCTTTGCCGATCCCAGAGGCAGCGCCGGTCACAACCGCGCCTTTGCCCTTCAACTCATTCTGCATCTTCAAATACCCTCAAAAATGCCCGCCAGTTGCAGGTCGCTGAAGCTGGCCCAAGGGTGCCAGCATAACGGTTACTGCCCGAACAGCGGCGTGCGGATCAGGGACGGTATCACCGGAATCACGCTGAGCTTGATCGCAGCGCGCTGTCCGAAAGCATCCTGGCTAACGACAGAGTATTCGATGCCGAGCTCGAACTTGGCCATCATTCGACCGATCCGGGTAGTCTTCGACACGGACAGCCCGACGGGCACGTTCCACTTATTGCCGGAGCTGGCCCGGTGGTCATAGGTGATGGTCGGACTAGAGCCGAATTGCCAGGCATTCGGCAGGTTGTAGAACAGGAAGTAGAGCAGATGGAGATAACTCGCGTCGGCGACGTCGCTGGGGCGGCCGCCGCGCGATCCGATTCCGAAGAAATACTGGGAAAAGACTCCCAGAGTCACCTCCTCTGTGTAGTGGCCGACGACCACGGCCGGTCCGACTCCCCACTGCTGGCGCCCGAACGCGTCCTCGGTGGAGGTTGGAAAGAGCCAGGTGGGTCCGGCGCCGAGAATCCAATTTTCCACTGGCGGCGAGATTACCATCGGCACCTGGATGTCCCCCAGACCCAGCTTGTGGTTGAACATGTCCTGACCCCCGGGAATCGGCGCACTGAACACAAACGGAATGGTGGGTCGAGTGATCAACCTCCACTCCTTCTCCTCACGGCCGTAGAGAGGGATCGGCACTATGGGCTGGAAGATCATCGTGCCGCCGACCTGCTCGTTGCCCGAGTTCACGTTGCCATCCGAGAAGGTGAGGTCGAACTCCGTGAACAGGGCCCAGACGTTCGAGAGCGGGTTCGAGAGCTTCCTGCCGGTTTCAGCGGCGTCGCCAGGTTGGTGCGCTGTGACGCCGCCGCCGGCCTGGACGCGGGGCTCCTCTCCACGGGCCGCTGTTGGGAAAAAGACGAAGGCAAGCAGCAGCGCCCACGCGACGACTGGCTGCCACCCCACTCTTGTCTTGCCGATGCCAGATGCAGCGCCGGCTACGACCGCCCCTTTTCCTTTCAACTCGTCCATATTCAACCCGCCTTAGCAAATTCCGGTGTAGGCAGGTCGGCTCGCTTGTTAGGCTCGCGCACGTATGGAAACGAGCGGCTGGGCGGCTTCGTGGGAACGTCGACGCCGTCGCCGAACCGTTCGCCTCGCCCTCCATTCACAAACAGCGTGAGCATTTCGTCGAGAATGTCGTCATCGAGCCAGCGGCCGCCGGCGCTCTCGTGCGGCCGGTTGTTGATCAGCGAGCGTTCGATTTCAAGAAAATTTCCGGGCGCGAATCCGCGCGCGAGATCGAGGATCAAGAAATCGCCGATGAGCACATCGCGTAACGGATGGCGCCCGTCTGGCCCGAGCGGCCACGCAGTTTTACCGTCGAGACCATCGAAGAATGCCAGATTCGCGTCGAGACGCGACTCGTAGAGTGGTCGATATTCCTTGGAGAGCGCAAAGGCATCCTCTTTGTTGTAGAGATCGCGAAGCTCGACACCCTTCGTGCGCGGATCACGCGCCGTGCCCTGCAGGACGAGGTTCTTGATCTCCGGCCGCCCGAGCCGTTCGATCCGGATCGGCTTGCCGCGGCGCGCAACGATGTTCTCCGCCATGGCGCCAATCAACGTGACGCCATTGAAGCGTTCGATAATCTGAGCAAACGGGGCCTCGACGACGATCGACAAAACATCGCGAAACTGGACTGTGTTAACGCGCGTGCTGAAGGACCACTTGCCCGAAATATCCGTCCGGATAGCGGCCTCGACATCCATGAAAAACGGATCGCTGGCCAGTCCCGCCAAGACGCGCATGCCATCCTGCTCAAACGGTTCGCCAACTACGAAGCTCGCCTTCCGCCCATCTGATGTGACGATATTCCCGTTCTGAACCGAGGTTCCGTCCGGTACATCATTGAAGCCGAGATCAATCATGTATTCTGCCGTTCCGTGCGTGATGCTGCCGCCGGACCGCGTCAGCGGCCGCAGCCGGAACCGGTAGGTGACGAGATCGCTGAAGAAAGACTCCGACGTCGCCATGGGGAATACATCCATGATCAGGACGAGATTCCCCGGTCGTTCCGGGCTGGGGAACGCGTAGAGGTCGGTGATATCCACTGATGGATCGCCCATCACTGCGGGGCCGCTGAAATGGTCTGACATGGTACTTTACCTCCGGTGTTCAGAATTGCTTGTTTACCAGTCTCTGATATCCTGTTGACCTCTTGCGAACGTGCATTCATCGGTCCTATGTACACTGTCGGGGATCAGGTTTCGAGCTCGGCGATCCAGCGCAACGCGCGTAGGCCCGGCATGAAGCAGTACTGGCCGCCGCGATTGACGACGAACCGGTTCAGCTCTGTCACCCGCCTGCGGATCGGCAGTTGCGGGATGGTGAAGCGGTCCGTCCCATCGTGCGGCCCGACCAGCGGGTCCACTTCGTCGGGCGTGCCGATGAACATTCCGTCGTTGATCCACTCCGTCTGAACGAACTCGAACTGCCGCACGAGGTCTGCGACGATACAGGTGAACAGGATGCCCCGATCAACCCCGTCGTCCTCAAGGACGCCCTCGGGCAGCTCCGGGCCGTAACTTGTGCTACGCCGGATCATCCGGTGCATGCGTGCTACGCCGACGATGGACGAGTCGCGCGGGTGCATCCGACGGGCGTGCGCGCCGAGCGGACACTTGAAGCCGCGAGGGTCGTCCGCGGCGTAGAGAAAGGCGTTGTTCCGTGCCGGATCGGCCCCCAGGTCCGGATCGTCGTGCTCCGGGGCGAGCACCAGCGGCGCGCCGCTCGGCCAGCGTCCGACGAACTTGGCGGCCAGTAGCTCTTCTTCGGCTCGGCTCTTGGCACGGGCGTGCAGGTACTGCCGGAATGCCGCCTCGCGGGAGTAGAGCTTGCGGAACACGACGTAGCTGCCGTTGCGGCTCAGCACCTCGGGTCGGGGCATCGGGGCGATGTCGCCGCTCTCGCCCGGATAGCCTAGAACGAATTCGCCTGCTTTGAGCGGTGCCTCGTGCGGGTTGGTGCCGGGTAGGCCGCTACCCTCGATGGCCGGCTGGCCGATGGCGTCCCTGAAGCCGAACGCGGTTCGCTCGTCCGGCCGCATGTAAGTGTCCTGCCGCCAGATCGGAGAAACGCCCTGAAGGTCGCCAAGCGCCGCGCGGGCGCTCTCGAGCACCGCATCCAGGATGGAGATTTCCGGCGCGAGCGCGTAGACGGCGAGGTGGGCGTCTGGGCGCCCGAGCGGCGGCTCCCACCGATCGGGCGCGCTTAAGCCCGTGTCGCCCAGGATGTCCGCGCGTGCAGCCATGCCCTGCTGAAACGCCTCTGGGAAGCTGGCGAGGCTGCCCTCGGGCACGCCCAGCGCCTTGAGCCCCTGGAAGCTGAGCGCCACGGCGGCCCACGCCTCGCGCCTCGTGTCCTGCGAGCTTGGGGCCGCGGACAGCAGGGTGGGAATGAGGCGGCGCAACAGCTCACGGCCATCGCGTCGATCGTCGACGCGCACAAGGATGAGCGTGCCGACGTACGGAGAGGGGCGGGGATATAGGACCGCGGCCTGTATGTCGTCGAGTTCCAAACTGACAGTCGACTTCGCGCTCATGGTCGTCAGTCCTTTCGCGAAACTTTAGGTCGGGAGGCGCCCTACTCGCCGCTCGCCTCAGGCTAAGTCGCCCGCCAGGTCGAGCAGCGGCTTCAGGGCCGGGTGCTGGAGCGCCTCGGCGGCGCTTGGGTTGTCCAGCACCTGCTGGAACGCCCGCTGCACCGCCAGCGCTCTCAAGACCTGCTTCACCGTCGGCTCGGGGTAGGCGGCAACAAAGTTGCCCGCTTCGATGGCGCGCGCCATGAACCAATCTTTGACGGCGGGGGACCTGACGCCCGGGTACCCCTGGGTGTGACCAAAGGTCTCGTCGAAGTTCAGTCCAATCGCCGTGGCGGCGAAGTCGTCGATGTACTTGTCCCAATCCCCGTCAAAGCTGCTGGCGAACATCAGCCGCTTGCCGCCGTCGAGCATCACAAACCGCGCTTCATGCAGGGTGCCGATCTGGTTGATGGCCTCCTGAGTACGCGGGTTGGCCGCGTGGTCCTTCAGGACCTGGCGCAGCGCGTCTTCGTGTCCCGGGATGACGTCCCCGATGACGAGGAACTCCGTCCTCGCTCCCAGTTTCAGTCCCGTCCGCTTTGGCTGTGTCATATTGCTCGTTCCTTTTGTCATATTGCTCGTTCCTTTCTGTGGATGTGCTTTGTCGCTCGTTCCTTTCGATCTCGTCGGCGCTGATAGCGCTACCGTGCATGCTCGTGCGCCTCGGCCTGCGGCCTAACCAGCTTCGCGAGGTCCCCAAGTTGCAGTCCGCCCGGCGGCACGGGATTGGGCGGTGCGAAGTACGGGAAGACGTCAGACGCCGGTACCGTCGCCCGGTCCACGCCGTCGCTGATGCGCGGCCCATTGCTCGCGTTGACGAGCAGCGTGTATATAGTGTCCATTACGTTCTCGTTCAGCGATCGGCCCCCGCATGTCTCGTGGGGGCGCCCCTGGAGCGTCGCCCGTTCGATCTCGAAGTAGCTGTCCTCGGCATACGGCCTCGAGACGTCCACCACCAGGTAGTCGGCGAGCAGCAGGTCGGTCAGCGGGTGGTCACCATCCGACCCGAGCGGCCAGTCCGTCTTGCCGTCCAGGCGATCGAACATGGCGAGGTTGGCGTTCAGCCGGGCGCGGTAGGCGCCGCGGTAGTCCTTGCTCATGTGGAAGGCGTCTTCCAGGTTGTAGAGATCGCGGATCTCCAGGTCGCGGTTAACCTGGTCGAACTCCTTCGTCGCCATGATCACGTTCTTGATCGCGGGGCGGCCGAACCGCTCGATGCGGATCGGGAGCTTCCCGGCGACCACCGTCTCGCCAACCACGGCGAGTAGTGGCGCACGGTTGCTCTGGAGCAGCGGCCCGCAGTCGGCCTCGACGACGACGCCCAAGGCGTTCAAGCCGGTGAGGCTGTTCTGGCCCTTTTTCTTGAAGGCGAGCCGCCCGGTCTTGATCGTCTCCAGGAAAGCCGGCAGGTCGATGAAGAACGGGTCCGAGCGCAGGCCCGCGTAGACGCGGAGGCCGCCATCGCGCCCGCCCCGCTCGTCGTGCACGCGAAAGCGGGCCGTCTCGCCGAACGACGACGTGCACCACCCTTCCTGCACGGGCGCGGCGCCGCCTGCGCCCGGTTGCGGAGACTCGAAAGTGCAGGCGAAGACGAACTCCGACTCCTGGGGGCCGAAGGCAAACGACCGTCGGTCGGCCTTGATCGTCAGTGGCCGCAGCCGGAACCGGCAGACGATCGCGTCCGAGAAGGCCGAATCCGGCCCGGCCAGAGGTAGGACGGTCATCACTAACACGAGATGTCCCGGCCGCTCCGGGCTGGGAAACGCGTAGACGTCGCAGATGTCGCCCGCCGGTCCGGCGAGCGCACGGGGTCCTGAAAAATGGTCTGACATGGTAGTTCACCTCCGTGCGTTTCAGAATCTTTGCTCGATCAAGCCCTCGAGCGCTTTCAGCCCTGGCACGAACAAATATTCGCCACCCTTCACTTTGACGAAGGTAGGAAGATCGAACAGGAACGGTTGTTTGGCGCCGGGTACCAGCATTTGCGAACCTTCGCCGCCGACACCGTTGATCGGGTCCTGCTCGTTTGGATCAAGTCCGATGAACTCGCCGCCCTTCATCCATTCTTTCTGGACGAACTCGAATTGCCGATCGATATCGGCCTGGATGAACAGGTTGATCAGGCCGCGGTCGACACCGTCGTCCTCAAGCACGCCCGGCTTGAGGTGTGGGCCGTACTCGACGCCGCGCCGGAGCAACCGGTGCCGCCTCACGGCGGTCGCGCGTTTCAATGGCGTCGCTCGCGGGTTGCTGCGACGCAGGTGGGAACCAAGCGGGCAGCGCAGGCCCTGGTCGTCACCTGCATAGGTGAAGTTGTTGCGACGGTGAGGGTCCGCCGCGATGGCGGGATCGTCCTTCTCTGGCGATAGATCGAGCGGGCAACCGCTGCGCCAGCGCCCCGTGATTTTGGCCGCCACCAGGTCCTGGTGGTACACATCGTCGGAACCGTAGAGTGCCTTGGCGGCGGTAACCAAATAACGCCGAAAGGCCGCCACGTCTTGATAGAGTTTGCGGAAGACCACGTATGTTCCGTTCAGCCGCAGCTCGGGCGGGTCGGGTGTCTGCGTGCCGGCCGGGCCGGCCTCATCCTCATAGCCAAGCAAGAACTCGCCCGGTTTCAGCGGACGCCACGTGCCGTCCGGCTCCGGCACACCGTCGCCAGGATACGAAGGAGTTTCAGCACCCTCGATCGGCGGCTGCGAGATTGGATCAGCAAAACCGAAATGCTCGCCCTCGGACCCGATCCCGTTCTCATGCGCGAGCGCCATCGTATCCTGAACGAACCGGACCTCCACTCCGCCGGTCGCGTCCATTTCATCCCGCAGGACCTGACTTGCCACTTCGCGGCCTTGGTCGGAATCAGTTCGAATCAGCGCCATCGCGTGAATATCGGGACCGCCGAGACCGCCCTCCCAGTGTTCCGGCGCGTGCGGCCCGACGTCGCCCACTATGTGGGCGCGCCCCCGCGTGCCTACCCGGAACGCCTCGGGGAAGCTGTCCAGCGACCTTTGAGATAGCCCCAGAGCCTTCAGCCCTTCGTAGGTGAACCCAATATTCACTGTGAATCGGGTCCCATGCTCTTCCTGTCGAGCATTGACGCGCTTGACCATATTGCGCAGCCACTCGCGCGCTTTGGCCCCATCAATAAACTTCAGAAATATGTGCCGCCCGTACCGCATCAGGATGGGCGCGACGACATTGTCCTGAATGTCGTGAAGATTGTCTTTCAGGTCAGCAGAGGTCAGACTCTGCGCAGAACTTAGAGTTGCCATTGTCGTACTCCTTGAATCCAAAACCATTCACCGCTATGTCAGCGGATGAGATCGACCCCGAGATGGCGCCCAGGGCCGATCCGACTGCCGGAAATTCAGGTACTACGCGACCGGCGCCCCTTTCGACTTGTTGACGCGTTCGGCAACATCCTCGTACTGCCACTCGCGGGCGACATCCGTGTCAATCATGGCGTCGCTCGGCACGGGCTCGTATGGCTTGGCCAGCTCCTGGAAGAAGGCGTTGACCTTGTCCTCGAGCTTGCCGTCGCCCTTGGCGACCGCACGCTGAAACTTCTGCGTCTTTTCGTACCAGTCAGCCGCCTTGTAGATCTGGGCGAGGCTGAGGCTCGGAAAAACGTCGTAACAGGCGAGGGTCTTGATCTGACCGCGTGCGATGTACTCGACGACGTCGCGCGCCGTCGCATCTGGGCCGGTCGGGCAACCGATACATTGGCCCCAGATCGCCTCCAGGTTCTCCTTACCGTTGAGAACGAAGTCATCGAAGTACTTCTCCAGGGTGCCATCGAACTGAGAAACGAAGAACAGGGTGTAACCTCCGAAGTCCTGCGTTCTGCCGACGAACCAGCGCGCCGTTCGGATCAGCCCAAGCTTTGTGGTCATCCGCGCGAACGATTCTCCAGGTGGATTGATCCAACCGCCCGGGGCCAGCGCCTTCGTGAATGCCACCAGGTCCGCCTCGGGTTTGAGGGCCCACATGCCGGTGAACTCCTTAACCTCGTTCTTGCCGCCCTTGCCCAAGATAAGGCCTGGGTAACGCAGGCCCCACGCGCCGGCGGCCGTCTTGGGTCCAGACTGGCCTGCTGAGCGTTGTTCTCTATTCATTTGAAAATCTCCTTTTTTTGGGTCAACGAGATGCGTTTGACGGTGGACGGAATGGTCTCATCCCATCGCTCCCGCTCACGACGAGATGTACGACGATTACAGGTTGTTGTGATATAACGATAGCCCATGTTTGCGGCCCGCGCAAAGGCGAAGGTCGTGAGGATACGGTTAGCCTTTGGTGGAAGAAGTGCGATGCGGGCCGTGTCGCGGGTTTGCGGGCCCCAAGCTGGGGTGAAGGCGCCGCGTTTCTCCGTTTGTAGTTCCGCCTTCAGGCGGCGCAGTCAAAACGGACATCAGGCGCTATTTGTGCGTCTTAACTGCCCGCCTGAAGGCGGAACTACAAACGGATTCGGACGCCACTTCCTTTATCCGACTGGCGGACCATCCTGAAGAGGAACCTCCCACTCGCTAGCCCTGCATTTCGTGGTGCTTCGTGAGCGTGAAGTGAAAGGCCGTGCCTGGGCCGTCCTTTGCCGAAGCCCATAGCCGCCCCCCATGGCTGTGAAGAATGGAACGGCAGATGGAGAGTCCCATGCCCATGCCACCGGGCTTCGTCGTGTAAAAGGGATCAAAGATCCTTCCTATCTTGCTCGGGTCAAGACCCGGCCCCGAGTCTTCAACAGTGACCTGCACCTGATGATCCACGTCGATGTTTCGTGTCGTGATCAGTAGTTCGCGTGCCCGCTCACATGTCGTGCTCATGGCTTCGATGGCGTTCATCACCAGATTTAGCACGACCTGCTGCAACTGAACTCGGTCGGCCGAGACCGGGGAAAGGTCATCCGCAAACTGGGTTCGGATCCTCACATCCTCTTTTTTCGTTTTGTCTGCAACCAGGACGAGCACCTCCCGAATGGTTTCATTCAGGTTCAGCTTTTCTCTGGGCGTCTCGGCCCTTCTTGTCATGGCCCGAATACGGGCGATCACTTCACCGGCTCGCTTCCCGTCGCGGACGAGGCGGCGTGCAGCTTCCCGGGCTTCCTCGACGTTCGGCGCATCTTGCGCAAGCCAACGCAGGCAAGCGCTGCCGTTACTGACAACACCGGAAAGTGGCTGGTTGACCTCATGCGCGATCGAGGCAGCCAGCTCCCCCATCATGCTCACCCGGTTGAGGTGCGCGAGCTCTGTCTCGAGCTGGTGCAGCTTCTCGTGTTGTTCTTCGGCACGCAGGCGGTCACTGATGTCCCGGGCCATCTTTGACAGGAATCGCCGGCCGCCGTACCAAACCAGGCTGGTGTGAACTTCGACAGGAAACAGTGATCCATCCTTGCGTCGATGCCAGTGGATGTCGGACACAGTCTCACCCTTCGCCGCACGCTCCGCGATGGATTCCATCGCGGCTCGATCCAGACCCACGTCGAAGGCAAATGTGTCTTTCCCGATCAGTTCCTCGCGGCTGCAGCCAAGGCTCTCGCAGGCTTCGCGGTTCACGTCGAAAACGGTCCCTTGCTCGAGGTCCAGGACAAAGAGCGCGTCCGCCGCGTGGTCTACAAACGTGCGAAAGCGCTGCTCGCTCTCGCGTAATTCGGCGGTTCGCTCGAGCACCCGATCTTCAAGCTCGGCGCGGGCCCGCCGCAGGGAGGTTTCCACTTCTTCGCGCGCTTTGATCTCCGTCCGCAGTTCGACGGTGCGGCAATCGACGAGCTGCTCCAACTGCATTTCCCTGGCGCGCAGTTGCCTGATCCGCAGCCGATAGGCGCCGGCGGCGAGCAGCACAATCCCACCGGCGAGAACCAGAAAAAACCACGCCGTCTGGTAAAAGTGCGGCTCGAGCACGAAACGCACCCTGGCCCCCCGATTGTTCCAAATGCCGTAGTTGTTCGCCGCAATCACGTGGAACGAGTATTCTCCGGGCGCCATGTTCATGTAGCGAGCGGTGCGCTGCGTCCCGGCGTCGACCCAGTCTTTCTCAAAGGGTTCGAGCCGGTACCGCAACCGCACTTTTTCCGGGGCGGAGAAGCCCAGTGCCGTGAAACGGAAATCGAACGTGTTATTGCCGGACGGTACGGAAGTCCGGCCATCCCGCGCGAGCGTCAAATCCCCTGCCGATGCCTCCTCCAACACGACAGGCGGAGGAAGGCGATGGCCCGCGGTGGGGTCAATCGCCACTACGCCGCGCAGGGTGGGAAACCACAACCGGCCGTCGGTGGTTTTCCACCCTCCCGGGCTCCCCGAATTGCATTCGCTGCTCCTCATGCCCTCGGCGAGCCCGTACGAGACGGGCGAAATGGAGGAGATTCTCCCGTCGGCAAAGTCATTCAGCTCCTTCAGTCTGAGACGAAAGATGTTGTGATCGGAGCTGACCCAGAGACTGCCGTCGCCATCGTCCAGGAGGCAGACCGGCGACCTGTTCGGCAGGCCGTCCCTGGTCGTAATCGCCCTGAATCTGCCATCGCGAAAACGGACCAATCCTTCACCGTAGTTAGCAAGCCAGAGGGTCCCGGTCGAGTCCTGGTAGAGGTCAGGCACTGGAAACAGAGCTTGCTTGTACAGGACGGTCTTGCCGTCCCGCATATACTCGAGCCCCTGCTGGCTGGCCTGCCATAGGCCAGCGTTGCGGTCCTCGACGATTCTGTGCACGTTGGCAGCGATCCGCTCGAATTCCCCGTCGCGAAAGCGGTAAAGCCCACCCGGGCGTTCGTAACTGAGAGCAACGATCCAAAGCGTGCCTTCCCGGTCCTGGTGAATGGCGTTCACGGCGGGCGCGTCGATCTTGAAACGGCTCAGCACACCTGAGCGCCAGCGATACAGTCCGCCCGATCCACCGAACCACAGGTCGCCGTCCTTGGTTTGGGCGATGGCGCGAACGTCCACCAGGCCGGGAAAGAGATGGAACTGATGCCCATCGAACCAGTAGAGCAAATCTCCGCCCAGCCAGAGGCGACCCTCCCGATCCTGAAACACGGTTTGAAACTTCGAATCTGACAGGCCCTCATCCTTCCCATAGGCCGTCAAGGGGGCGGGCCGGAAGCGAAACAGCCCCGTCGTCAGCGTTCCCACCCATCGATTGCCTTCTTGATCCACGAGGAGGCTGAGGACTTTTTGCACATCGCCGATGTAGGGAGGCAGCGGCAGGGGTTCGGGCGGACTGAGCCTCCCGTCCACGACCCGAACCAGTCCGGCCGCCGTTAGCAGCAGCAACTTCCCATCGGTGTCCGTCGCCATTGCCAGGACGCCTTGATTGGAATACGAGCCCGCCCATTGACGTCGCCTGGCCTCCGGAATCTGTACTTCGGTGAAGACGCCCTGGTGATAGCGCGCCACGCGATCCTGGTCCTCAAAGGCAACCCAGACACTTCCGTCGCGGGCTTCGTGGACGAGAGATCCGCCGGTCACGGTCGCAACCGAACCATCCGCGCCGAACCGCACAGTATCCGTCCCGGAGCGGAACCACATGCTTCCATCCCGCGCCTGCAGGTAGAACTCGCTGACCGCTCTTCCCCGGTGAGTGACGTAAGCCCGCAGCTTGGCGCCGGCAAGATGTGCTATTCCACCCGAAGTGTTGATCCACACCTTCCCTTCGGCATCCTCGCGGATGGAATTGACCAGTTTGCCCGGCAGGCCCTCGCGTTCGGTATATGTGATCGCAACACCCTTGTGCAACCGGGTTACGGTACCGTCCCGAGTACCGATCCACAACACTCCGGAGCGACTTTCGCCCAGAGAGAGTATCCGGCCGCTGACGAGACCCGGTATGTCCGCCGAGCCGAAGACTTTGAAGCGCACGCCATCAAAGCGCACCAGCCCTCCCCAGGTGGCTATCCACAGATAGCCCTCCTGGTCCTGAAGAATGGCATGGACCGAGTTCTGCGGAAGACCCTGGTCCGTTTGCCAAACTGTGGTGATGTACTGCTGGGGGTGTGATTGTGCGTGGACAGGAGCGATTAAGAGACTGGCAATCAGGCCTGCGGCAAGAGCAACTGGGATCCGACGCCATCGATGCTTTAAGCGCACCGGCTGCGCCAGCGCCACGAGTTCGGCGGCGGCCGGTTTGGCTTTCAGAACCCAGTCTCGCATAGGCTCCGATGTCCTCAGTCCTTTCGCGCTTCTGGTCCGCGATTTTAGCATTCTAGCTGCGAAGCCTAAAGCTCCCGAGGGTTCATGCGTTCATGCGTGCCGGTCAATGCCGAACATGTGCCCCTTCCTTGGGAGCTTCGGGTGGACCGCAAAACGGTCCGCCAGTCGGGCCAAGGAAGTGGCACCGGGGCCGGAGGTGGCCGACGGAAATTACAGATCTCAGATTTTCATTTCTCATTTTTCAATCCGAAAACACGCACCGAGAGGTGTCCAACATTGAAAATTGAAAAATGAAAATCAAGATCTGTAATTTCCGTTGGTTGCCAAT
This sequence comes from uncultured Acidobacteriota bacterium, assembly GCA_964421755.1. Taxonomy (GTDB): domain Bacteria; phylum Acidobacteriota; class UBA6911; order RPQK01; family RPQK01; genus CAVUUN01. The sequence goes on along the minus strand of CAYQYP010000274.1, from coordinate 3,479 downwards.
CCGGTGACGCTTCCTTGGGAGGGATGGGATGTTGCGGGAGCGTTCCGCAGGTCTTATTTGAGCGCTTCTGGGGTATCCATTTAACCGGAGTAGGTCGTCTGCTACGGCACTTGCCCGGGTTTTCGTTTCACGGACGTCTGAGCAGTGCTCGAAAAGCTAGGCGGGAAGCATGTAATTGCGCGGCCGACAAGGCCGTGCCGCAAAACCCTGCACACAGTCGAACGGCAGACCTTTGGACTCCGGTTAGATGGATACCCCAGATGAGCGCTTATGCTCCTTCGGGGTCGGATGGTGGCCCGCTTCACCAAAGTAAATGACGTACATGCGTGCCGATCCTCCTCTCCCTAAACCTGCAATTTCCGGGCACTAACGGTGCTAGAATGCTAGACACAGCAGACGAGACAGAACCGAGGACATCCAAGCAATCCTGGAGGCGACATGACGTGCTTTTGTCCATCGGGTGCCAAACACTTGGGGAGCCGGGCGGGGCGATATGCTCCGCGGCCCGATCGATTATTTCTCGTGGTGAGCATGTGTGTTCTCGTGGCTCTTACGGGCCAAGGTTGCAGAGAATCCGGTAGACCTCCAGCTGGAATAACCCTTACTCTGATTGATCAAAGCTGGGCAGACAAAGAATCCCAGGGCCGGCTGAAGGCAGAGCTGGGGCAGTTCTCGAGTCGGAGTGGGATCCAGGTTGAAGTTCTTCCGGCGCCTGAAGCCGCGGTCGAGCAATTAACGACCTGGCGGAAGCTGCTGGAGAGCGGAGCGAGCGTCCCCGACGTATATGCGATCGACGTGATCTGGCCAGGAGTCCTTGCAAACGAGCTCGTGGATCTCAAATCCTATATCCCGGCCGAAGAGATCGCAGCGCACTTCCCCGAGCTGATCCTTAACAATACCGTGAACGGCAGGCTGGTTGCCCTCCCATATATTACGAGCGCCGGAATGTTGTTCTACAGAGTTGATCTGCTCGATCAATACGGCTACCGCGCACCCCCGAAGACTTGGGAGGAACTTGAAGTGATGGCCGCGAGAATTCAAAGCGGAGAGCGCGCCAAAGGACACGCGGACTTCTGGGGTTATGTGTGGCAAGGAGCTTTGTCTGAGGCCCTGACCTGCAACGCACTTGAATGGCAAGTGTCGGAGGGCGGCGGGACCGTAGTCGAAAGCGGAACAGTCGACGTAGGTCCCTCCCACACCGTGCGTGCCTGGCAGAGGGCGGCGCGCTGGGTAGGCTCCATTTCCCCGCCAGGTGTGGTCGCTTACAAGGAATGGGATGCATTCAATGTCTGGCAAGAGGGACGCGCTGCCTTCATGCGCAACTGGACGAGTGCGCATCTTGCGGCCCGTGCGCCGGAATCACCTACAAGAGACAAGTTCGAAATCGCACCACTGCCCGGTGGTTCGAAACGTAGCGCGGCAACTTTGGGCGGCAATGGGTATGGCGTTTCCCGGCACTCCCGTCACCCGCGTGAGGCCGCGATGCTGGTCCGTTATTTGTGCGAGCGCGAGCAGCAGCGCAAACGCTGTCTGAGCTCTTCTGAGCCCTCGACCATTCCCGATTTGTACAGCGATCCCGAGGTCTTGGCTGCTAATCCGTATTTTTCAACTCTTCTCGAAATATTTCGGAAGGGCTTAGCTCTGCGGCCTTCCTCGGAAACGGGCAAGGGATACCCGGAGGTTTCTCGCGCCTACTCGGAGGCAGTCCACGCTGTGCTTACGGGTAAGAAGACTGCGGCAGCGGCTGCCGCCGCGCTACAGGTTGAGCTGATCCAGATTACGGGTCTCAAAGCGCCGGTCACACAGCCAAGACTGCACGGTAGTTCGGAATAAGCCCCGGTGGCAGTCTAGAGAGAGATCCAACGAGGTTGGAGTGGTTGAAGGACAAGAGCTGAGGGACGTGAGATGACAGGCAGGGCCAAAAGTATGCTCGCGGCGATTTCGGAGTGGATCAGGCGTTCGCCACACGTTTTCAGGAATCGAGTTCCGTTTGGCGGCGCCAGCATTGGGGCACGTTTAACAGCTTGCTTTGTCGTGATCCTCCTTTCAATGATGGCCGCCGACCTGGTTACAGTTTGGCAATTCAGGCGGATTACGGCTGAGGCCCGGCGACTGGTGCGGGCCGACGAGACCTCGCTATCCGTCGTCCGTATCCATTTTGACGTAGAGACCTTCAGGGACAAATTGGCCGCAGTGACAACGACTCATGACATTCGCCAGTTCCGGATGGAAGCTGCCTCGCTCAGGCAGAAATTCGTCGAGGATGTTGCACAATCTCAGCAATTGCTCAGGGCGTCGGATGTTCCGGGGCGGGACCCGGCCATCGCGAGCGGACTGGAGACACTGCGGACAACGTTACCGTCTCAATTGGATACGACAATAGAACTGGCGTCGGCGGGCGACTGGCCTGCGGTAGACCTCCGGCTGAGGAACCAGGTGCAAGCGCTCATCGAGCTGACTGCATTGCTGGTGGAGAAGGTCGACCGGGACGTTTCACAGGAGCGGGCGCAGGCTGTCGAGAGCGGTAACCAGGCGCACCAGCAGCTCCTTCTGGTTCTTCCTGTCGCCGCCTTGCTGACCTTGCTTGTCGCCGTCGCTCTCGGCTGGTATGCCACCCGATCTATTACCGACCCGCTTTCCGAGCTCGAGGCTGGCGCGCAGGCCTTGGCGCAGGGCGACTTCCAGCATCAAGTCACCATCCGAGGGCATGACGAGCTCGCCCAACTCGGCCAGGTGTTCAACCACACCGCTCGTCAGCTCGCAGCCCTCTACGAAACGTTGCGGCGTAACGAAGCGCTCTTCCGGCTCACGATCGACACTATCCCGGCGTACGTGTGGAGCGCTCTGCCGGACGGGTCCGTCGATTTCATCAATCAGCGTTGGCTGGAATTCAGCGGTATGAACTCGAATCAGACGTTCGGCTGGGGTTGGGAAGCGGCGGTTCACCCCGAGGACCGTGACGGTTTCCTCGAGGCATGGCGCGCGGCCGTCGCGTCCGGGAAGGGGATGGAAGCGGAAGCGCGCGTCCGCAGTGCGGACGGGCAGTATCGCTGGCTGTTGATCCGCAATGTGCCGCTGCGTGATGAGACAGGAAAGATCGTCAAATGGTACGGCACCAGTACTGACATCGAAGATCGCAAGCGCACGGAGCAGACTCTGCGGCAGAGCGAGGCTTACCTGGCAGAGGGGCAGAGGCTGGCCCATACGGGCAGCTGGGCTTTCGATGTGCCGAGCAGCAAGTATATCTATGCTTCGGAGGAATGCCTCCGAATTTTTGAAATCGATGCGATACAGGATTGGCCGACTAGGGAAGCGATTTCCCGACTTATCCACCCGGAGGATTGGGACAGGGTGAACAGGAGCTTTGAGAAGTCGGTCCGCGGAGAAATGACTGAGAGCGAGTTCAGGGTCCTGCTGCCCAGCGGAACGGTCAAACATATTCAGGTGACCCGGCACCCTGTCCTGAATGATGCGGGAGA
>CAYQYP010000273.1:0-38304 GCA_964421755.1 uncultured Acidobacteriota bacterium | reverse complement strand
ACTCTTCTATCAATAGGCGATAGACCGCCGAGTTCCCGGCGGAGGGCGAGATCGAATGGAGCCGCGCACGAGAGAGGGTGTGGAGGAAGTTCTTAAGGCCTGAAAGGCCAGCACATATTAGCCCAGGGCGAAGCGCTTTGTGCGCAGCCCTGGGTCTAAGGTAGAGGCGGAGACAAGCCCTGAAAGGGCGCAAGAACGGCAACATTATCAGGATCTTACGCCCTTGCAGGGCTTCGCGGTCGAGACCGTGTTGACCCAGGGCTACGCGAAAAGCACGCTTCGCCCTGGGCTATTATGTGCTGGCCTTTCAGGCCTTAAGAACTTATTTGACGCCCTCGAGAGGGAGAGAAGCGAGCGAGAGTAAGCGGGCCACCTGACTCGCTCCACTGCTTCGCGTTTAAATGTCTCGACTTAGCGAATGACTGGTGGTCCGCTTACTCGCGCTCACTGCCGTTCGCTTTCGTGCGCGGCTCCATTCGATCTCGCCCTCCGCACGACATCAGCCCACAACAAATCCGTCCATACCTGTGGGCCGAACGCACTTCTCCGACCTTATGCAACACCCTCGCAGCGTGCGCCGCTCCGAAAATGCGGACACAGCCCGAAACAAGCGCCTGTCCGGAACGTAAACCGAATGTCAGATGGTCCTTCGTGTCCAAAGAAGAGGAATCTGTCGAAAAGGAGCCGAGCAATGTTGAGACGAATCAGTTTGTGTCTGGTTGTGGTGCTTGCTTTAAGTTGTCTGGTGGTCACGGCCGCTCCCAATTTCTCCGGGAAATGGGTGCTCAACAAAGACCAGAGTGAGGTCCGCACACGGGATGGCGAAAAGCCGGACGTCACCATGACGGTCGAGCAGACTGCCGAAGCTCTGAACGTCAAGCAGGAATCCTCAAGCCAGTTCATGAACCGTGAGTACAACCTGAAGCTGAACGGGCAACCGCAGGAAATTGCGGGACGGGGCGGACGCAACTCCACTTACACGCCCACTTGGGAGAACGAAGTTCTTGTCATCACGAGAGTTCGTGAGAACCAGCAGGGCGAGAAGATGACTTCGACTGAGAAATGGCAATTGTCGGCCGACGGAAAGACCCTCACGATCGCCAGCAAAACGCCGACTCCCGATGGCGAACGCGAATCGAAGATGGTTTTCCAGAAGCAGTAGCGGTAGTTGTGGCGTGGAGCGCCAGCCAACCTGGCCGAAAAGCGGCGGATTCTGAACCGCGAATCCGCCCTACGACTGCGTGCTTTCGCATGTCGAGTGGTCGTAGGGCGGATTCGCGTTTCAGAATCCGCCGCTTTTCGGCCCGGTTGGCTGGCGGTGGCGCCTTTTAATCCAATCGAGTACCAACCGGGTCCACTCGCCGACAGAACCTTCCGTCAGCACCAGATCCGCTCGGTCTCTGGACGGCGCAACAAACTGCGCGTGCATCGGGCGGACCGAGCCAAGATACTGATCCACAACGGAGTCCACGGTACGTCCCCGCTCCTTGACGTCCCGAACCAGGCGGCGCAGCACGCGAATGTCCGGTTCGATGTCGATGTAGACGGCCAGGTCCAGCTGGCTGCCAATTTCCGGTCGACTGAGAATCAGCGTCCCTTCCAAAATCAGGGCCTCCGCGGCTGACATTGGCGTGCACCCCACGCGACGATGGGTGACAAAACAGTAGTTGGGTACCTCGACCGTTTGTCCCCCGCGCAGTCGTTCCAGCTGAGCGGCGAAAAGCTCCCAATCGAGCGAATCAGGGTGGTCGAAATTGTGGTAGGCCGGGTCGCCAACCAGCGAGCGGTAATAGCGGTCCTGTGACAGGCAAACCGAAACCCGCGGGAGGAGTGCGTCGCGCAGGGCGTCGGCCAGGGCAGTCTTTCCACTGCCACTCCCGCCGCTTATCCCGATCACCAAAGGCTTGGAACGCATAGATGAACTGACAGCCGACCTGGTGAGCAGCTGACCAGCTGACCGGCTGACCAACCGTGGTCAGTAGGCGGTTGTCAGGTGCTCCTACCAGTCTTCATCTTCGGGGAAGGTATTGGCGTACTTTACGCTGGTGCGGGGTTCGGCCATCATATGGGCGACCGAATCCCGCCACTTGGCGTAATGAGCCGTTTGCTTATGCTGAGCGGGCGCCTCCGGTGTTCGATAGACCTCGACCAAGACAAATCGGCTCGGGTCATCGGTCTGCTGGATCACATCGAATCTCGCGATGCCCGATTCCTTTACGCTCCGCGAGGCGTTCTCGATTGTCGCTTGTCGAAAGGCATCAATCGAGTCCGGTTTGACGTGCACATGAACATGAACGATTTGCATGTCCCTATCTTAGCTCCACTTCACCGGATGCTCATCAGGGTACTCGTCAGCCCGTCAGCCGGTCAGCTGGTCAGTTGTCAGTTGTCAGTCTTACCGGCCGTCCATCTGCTTTGCTCTTCTGGGCGGCATCCATGAAGGCGAAGATTTCAAGGCTCTCCTCGTTCGGGACCGGCGGTTTGCCGGTCTGGAAGAACTTCACGATTTCTACAACCAGCGGCCGATAGTCGTGCTTAGCATCGGGTGAGCTTCGATCAGCCTTTCGTTCGCGAAAAACGACCGCCCCGTAATCGCCGTACGGGCGAAGAGCTCGCACGACGCCGATCCGCCCATCTTTCCACCGGGCGACGACAATGTCAGCCCCCTCCGAGTGAATGCGGCTGACCTCGGAACACCCGGCGCCCATTAGCGCGAACAGCATTTCGATCGGGTGAATCGCGTACCAGGAAAGGTCAAGCTGGTGATGCGGTTCCAACGGGCCGGGGCCCCAGACATCCACGCCGAGGATCCCAGGCCCGGCCAACTGGGTCACTATGTCGCTCCAGCGGAGACTGGACGAGGTAAACCACGGCACACCCGCTTCACGGGCCAGGCGTGCGATCTCCCGGGCGTCCTCCAGCGTGGAGGCGAGCGGCTTGTCGATGAACATCGGCTTGCCTGCCGCGATGATCTGCCGTGCCTGCTCGAGGTGCACCCGGCCATCCACGCTCTCCAACAAGACCGCGTCGACCTTTCGACAGACGCTCGGGATGTCGGGCAGGATCTCGACGTGCCATTTCTCCTGCAGTTCGTTCGCAAACCTGTCGACCCGCGAGGCACTTGACTCGACGTCCGGGCTTCCTCCCTTGTAGGCGGCGACGACACGGGCGCCCGGCACATGACCGGGAGCCTGCGGGTCATTCAGGAGCCTGGTGAAGGCGGTCACGTGCGAGGTGTCCGTTCCCACAATCCCGATCTTCAGGTCAGCCGAAAAGGACGCCGCCACCGCCGTGACCCAGACAACCATCAGTATGACAAGCGCTCTCATGAGAGGCTCCAGGGCTTTCGATATTCGTAATCCAGCAACCCATTTGCTTCCGGGACGTTGGTAATTCGCTCGTTCTCGGGGTCCCACTGGAGACGGGCTTTGGAAGCCAGCGCGATGTTGGCAAGGTGAGCAAACGTCGTCGAACGGTGCCCTTCCTCAAGATCGCAAAAAACCTTGGCTCTGGATTTGACACAATCGAGGAAGTTACGAATGAGTAACTTGGTGATGTCTTCGCGTTCGGTTGGACGCTTCTCTTCCTCGGTTGCTCCGCCCGCTTCCTGGAATTGTCCCGGCCTGGTCGGGACTATGTGAAACGCACGGTCGTCAATGTAGAGACTTCCCAGGGAACCGCGCAATTCCACCTCTCCTTCGGCGAGAGTTGGGCCTCCGTTGGCCTCGTAGCAGCCAAACACGGCCATAGCTCCCGACGCGAACTCGAAGGTCACTTCCAGCGTATCGGGAATAGTCCGATCGTCCTTCAGGAGGTATTTGCCGCCGTGTGCGGTAATGGACACCGGCGCCTTTTCCCCGATCAGCCAGCGGATCGCGTCCAGGTAATGAACGCCCCAATTCGCCATCTGGGAGGAATAGTCCTGCCACCACCGGAACTTGTAGGGGGCCATCGTGTACTGGAAGGGCCGGAAGGCGCGCGGGCCCAGCCACATATCCCAATCCAAGCCGGGCGGCGGCTCGGTCGCCGGCGCGTTCCCGATTCCGTTTGGGAACATCCGGCTGCTGTAATAGGCGCGAGCGACGGTCACCTTGCCGATTTTGTTGCCCTGCACAGCGGCACGGGCCGCTTGATAGACCGTGGACCCGCGTCGATTCAGACCGACCTGAACCACCCGATTCGCCTGCTTGGCTGCATGGACCATGCGGCGTCCTTCACCGATCGTCACGGTCAATGGTTTTTCTACGTAGACGTCCTTGCCCGCCTGGCACGCCATGATCGTCTGGACGGCATGCCAATGGTCGGGCGTCGCAATGCAGATTGCATCAATGTCCTTGCGCTCCAGCAGTTTTCGGAAATCTTTCTCCCGCAGGGGCTCGCGGGCGAATTTTTCGCCCATTTTCGGCACTTTATTCCCGAGATCCTGAATGAAGCGCGGGTCCACTTTCGAGCGGTCACGCGAGAGATACGGCTCATAGACGTCGCACAAAGCGGCGACCTCGACGTCCGGGTTCTGCATGAACCGTTCGAGCAATTCGGACCCCCGGTTGCCGACTCCGATGAAACCCACTCGAATCCGGTCATTGGCGCCAATTACCTGGGCCGTGACCGGGGCCGAGGCAGCCTGAGCAATACCAACGACTCCGGCCGCGCGCGCCGAATTTCCTAGAAACGACCTCCGACTCATCTTTGACTTGCCTGTCATTTGCACCTCCTCGCCTCCTGAAACCGTGGACCGGATTATGACAGAAGTGAGACGGAAAACACACCGCGCGAAATCCCCGGTGGTCTGGCAGCGGGCGTGATCCTGGTGCGCAAAGTCCCCCCGCTTTGTTATCATCGCCCGCCATGACGACCAGCGGTAACAGCGGACGGCCAAACGGCTTCGACAACGAAAAGTATCTTGGGGAACAGACCAAGGCCATCCTCGAACGGATGAAGAATTATGGCCCCAAACTGTACCTGGAATTCGGTGGAAAGCTGCTTTACGACTACCATGCGGCACGAGTCCTGCCCGGCTTCGATCCGAACATCAAGATGCGGCTGCTACAGCAGGTGCGCGACCAGGCAGAGATCATCTTGTGCATCTTCTCCGGAGACATCGAAAGGAAGAAGATGCGGGCGGATTTCGGAATCACCTACGACTCGGATGCCATGAAACTCATCGACGACCTTCGGGAATGGGGTCTCGACGTCGCTGCGGTGGTCATAACCCGCTTCGAAGATCAGCCCGGCACAATGCTTTTCAAGAACAAACTGGAACGTCGCGGGATCCAGGTGCACACGCATCGGGCGACTCGCGGCTACCCGACCGATGTGGACTTGATCGTCAGCGAAGGGGGCTACGGGGCCAATTCGTTCATCGAAACCAAGAAGCCGCTGGTTGTTGTCACGGGACCCGGCCCCGGAAGTGGAAAACTGGCCACCTGTCTGTCGCAGGTTTACGGCGAATACCGGCGCGGTGTCGAGGCCGGGTACGCGAAGTTCGAGACGTTCCCTATCTGGAATCTCCCTTTGAAGCACCCGGTCAACGTCGCCTATGAAGCGGCAACTGCTGATCTTGCAGATGTCAACATGATCGACCCGTTCCATCTCGAGGCGTACGGTGAAACGGCCGTCAACTACAACCGAGATATCCAGGCATATCCGCTGTTGACTCGGATTCTGGGAAAAATCTCGGGCGACGGTTCTCCCTATCGTTCGCCCACGGATATGGGCGTTAACCGGGCAGGCTTCGGAATCGTCGACGACGAGGTCGTGCGCGAGGCGGCGGTCCAGGAAGTAATCCGTCGCTACTTTCGGTACGCGTGCGAGTACGCGATGGGGCTGGCTCCGAAGGAGACGGTGCAGCGCTCGGAGTTGCTCATGCGCGAGCTGGGAGCGCGTCCGGATGACCGGGCCGTTGTCGCCCAAGCACGCCGCGCGGCCCTCCAAGCCGAGCAATCGGGCAGGGGCCACCAGGGAATATTCTGCGGCGCCTCATTGCTTCTCGCCGACGGGCGGATCATTTCGGGCAAGAATTCGCCCGTTCTGCACGCGTCCTCCAGCCTGCTGCTTAACGCGCTGAAGACCGTCGCCGAGATTCCTGACCGCATACCTCTTCTGGCTCCGAGCATCCTCGACTCCATCACTCGACTGAAAACTCACGTGGGGGCCGCCTCCGCCAGCCTGGACGTGGAAGAGACACTGATAGCGCTGGCAATCAGTGCGACGACGAATCCTGCGGCCCAGCTCGCGGTCGAGAAGCTGGAGGATCTTCGAGGATGCGAGATGCATTTGACTCACATGCCCACTCCGGGAGACGACGCAGGACTCAGGCGTCTCGGTCTGAACTTGACCAGCGATCCTAATTTTGCGACCAAGAACCTCTTCGTCGCCTGAAGCCGTCCGAAACCGCGCCACAGAATCCGAAACCATTTCCTGTGCATTGGCATCTACCCCTATAGGAGTACTCGCCTATGCACCCCGCCTCTCGGATTTTGGCCACGATGGTGTTTTGCGCGTTGGTTGCGGGCCCTGTGTCAGGCGCAGATCAGAAAACTGAAAGCCTGGACTTGGGCGCCGCCCGGGAAAACGCCCAGCTCCGATCCTACTTCGCCGGGATTCACTTCACTTCCCCGTCTGACAGCCTGGCCCAATATCGGGCTGATTCTCCACGATTCGACAAGGAGTCAGCCTTATCACTTTGGCAGCGACAGCTCATCGATCTCCAGATCGAAGAATTCGTCAAGGAGGTGCACCGAAAGACCAGGAACCTCGAAGAGCACTGGAAACACCTGGACGAAATGCGAACGCAAGAGCTGGACCGCCGAATCTGGAAGTCTGAACTGCAAGAGATCGAAAAGCAGGCGAACAATCTGAGAGGAAGCCTGAAAGCTGCCTTCCCGGACCTCCCCGAGCAAAAACTCGAAGACAGTGAACCGGATAAGGATTCGCTCCGCAGCGACCCAGGGCCCGAGATAATCTTGATCGGCCGCCAGGTGCGAGAACTGCAGAAAACCCTCTCTGAGCTGCTTTTCCGGCCGACCTTTGTCACCTCGGTCGCGGCGCTCAAGGCCGGCAGTCCGCTGGATTTCCTGAAACGGATTTCGTCGACTGCGAGGGCAGTGCGAGAATCGATGTAACTGCCTTCTTACGAGAACCGCGTCCGCCGCCAGAGCAGCGTGGCGGCGATCAACAGGATCGCCAGGCTCGCGACGATCAGGACGACCAGCCAGGCTAAGTCAAGGTCAAGCAGTCGTCTTTCCGCCAGAGAGGCCAACCAGACGAAAATCCCGATCGCCAAGGCGACGATGAGGAACTCCCACCAGGTTCGCTTTGGGTTCTGCCTGGCCAACGGATCCCCACCGAGCAAGGCCTCCTCGACCTGCCGGACATCCAAGCCGTATCTTTCGCATTCGCGCAACATTGCGTTGCGCCAAGAAGACTGCTCAGCTACAGGCGCCTGGGCAAAGCTGATGGCCACCGCGCCGAAAATCATGACGGCCGACCCCGCCGTTATAAGGAAGACGGCCGTCGGGGACAGGGCGGCAAGCTCACCAAAAACCAGGGCACCCCAAGCCAGCCCCCATAGCTGATTCGTGTTCGAAAGCGGAATCCCACGGCCGATTCCGACATACTTCGCCGCGTACTGCTGAAAAAGATCCCCGAGAACCCAGCAGAATCCCCCGAGAAAGAGCCAGAAGAGCGCGGGACTGGCTTTCGCGATCTCATCCCGTAGGGGCCCCAATCCCCCGTGAAAAGCCAAGGCGAGCGAGGACATGGTAATCAACTCCCCAACGGTAAAAACCGTTACGAACGAAAGGGGATTCATGCCCGAGATATAAGCCTTCCGGTACGGGATATACATCGATCCCCAGAGGAGGCCGGCTCCGAGCGCCGCCATGATTCCGGCCGTGGTCCGATCGGCGGCCAGCCCGCTGTGCTGTGACGTCGCGTAGGCGAGAAGGCAGGCACCTCCCGCGATCGCCAAACCGCCCCCGAGGACCTTGATCCACTGACTGCGTCCTGCCCCGCGCAATTCGTTGAAAAGCAGCCATCCCCAGAACATGCCCACAATGCTGTTCGTATTCCACAAAGGAAAGGCAATCGAGAGACCGACATCCCTGATTGCGAAGACGGTTAACGTGTTGGCAACCGCCCACAGCGCACCGGCCAGGATCGCCCATGGAACCAGGTGCACCTTCTCTCTCAAGTCGAGATAGACGTATCCCGTTCCCTTTATCGCCACAGGGACCGTCCAGCGGGCGACGAAGACACCGATCACCATCGCCAGGGAAATGACAAACGGGGAAATACCGATGGTCACCAGCTTCGTGGGCGCTTCGGCCGCTCCCAGCCAGGCACCCGCCGCGATTCCGCACAATACACCGAGGACGTGCAGTTGCTTTGCTGTCGACATCTCAGGCTCCTTTAGTGATCGTTACGAGCACGGCAATGCCGAAAAGCAACACGGCGAACGGAATCCAAAAGTGAGGATCGGACAGGACGAGGCGAGGCAGAGAACGTTTCATCGGACCTCCTGTAGCCTCATTCTAACCGGTAACCTTGTGGCGGGAAATGGTTTTGCCACAAGAGGTGAGTCGCGAAAGGCAGCAAGGGAGGCTATCGTTTCACGCAAAAGGCGCAAGAGACGCCAAAGAATCGCAAAAACGAAAGGCTGATTCTATCGTCTTCCTTTTGCGATTCCTTTGCATCTCTTGCGCCGTTTGCGTGAAACGATAGCGTCTCTTGCTCACTCTGGCGCAGCTGAATGCTACTTCCCCGCCGCCACCAGTTCCGCCTCCGCTTCGGTCTTGGTTACCTTCTTGATCACGTCAGGAGGCGTCAACAGCGAAGCGACCACTGTAACGATCGCGGAAATCGGCAGGGCGATTACAATCGGGTCGACCACCGCCCAATCCGTTCCTGCGACCAGGCTCGGTTTGCCAAACAACGCCGCACAAGCCTTCAGAGCCGCGGATTCCTTTTCATGAAAGAAGAGCACCCAGAATGCCCATGCGGAAAAGCCTGACAGCATTCCGGCGGTAACGCCGATCCTGGTCGCCCTTTTCCAGAACAGCGCGGAAACGTAGCAGGGCAGAAATGCAGCCGCTGCCATGCCAAAAAAGAGAGCAGTGGCAATGGCGACAATCCCAACGTCCAGGTTGTATCCGAGCACGATGGTCGCCGCGAAAGCAAAGAAAATACCCAGCTTGGCGATCGGGACAGTGCGCTCCTGGTGCTTTCCCTTGGCCAGTGCCTGCTGGTAGAAGTCACGCCCGATCGACGCGCCGATCGCATGGAACTGCCCGCTCAGTGTGGACATCGCCGCGGCCAGCAGCGTCACCATGAACAGGTAGCCGAACCAGTCAGGAAAAGCATCCCCTATGTAGGCCGGAATGATCTTGTCGATATTCGGTTTCTTAGTCACCGGGTCGGCCACCATGGCCAGCGAAATCTTCCCCACGCGCTGGAAGAAATAGAGGTTCGTCAGCGCGCCGACGAGAAAAGCGGTCCCAGTCATCATGAAGATGAAAATGCTGCCCGGCAGAAGAGCGCGGTAGAGTTCCTTCCCGCTTTTCACCGTCATGAAACGGACCACCAGTTGCGGCTGGGCCAAGACGCCGATCCCTACACCGAGGACAATGGTCGATATCAGCTGCCACCACAATGGGGAACCGAAAACGGGCATTGCCGTCCAGCCGCGATGCCCGGCCGCCTGAAGTGAAGGAGGCACTTTGGATGCTATGTCCGTCAGAGCGCCGTGACTGCTGGGCCCACCCAGATGCATGTACGTGACAACCAGAAGTATCGCCATGCCAACGAACATCAGCCCGCCCTGGAAGGCGTCGGTGTAAATGACACCCTTGAGACCGCCGAAGAAAACGTAAGCAGCAACAACGACCGCAAAAATGAAGAGTGCGAGCGAGTAATCGAGCTTAAGCTGAACTTCGACAAATCGCGCTCCTCCGATCATGACGGCGGCAGCATAAAGAGGCATCAACAGCGCTACGACGAGGCCGGCAAACCCCTGAATGAAGCGGGAGTTGAACCTCCTGCCGATCAATTCCGGAAAGGTGTGCGCATCCAGCTCGGCTCCGATTCGTCGCGTGCGACGGCCGAAAACCACGAAGGCGATGAAGATGCCGAAGAAGATGTTGAGGGCAGTCAGCCAGAGCAAGCCCATCCCAAACAATGCTGCGGCGCCTCCGAAACCGACGATCGCCGAAGTACTGATGAACGTGCTTCCGTAGGCAAGGGCCATCAGGACCGGGTGTATCTCCCGGCCGCCAACCAGGTAATCGGCCGCGGTTCGGGTCTTCTTGTATCCAAGCCAGCCCAGATAAGCCGTTATGAGCGTGTAAGCGCCAACCACAATGGCGAGAATTTCCAGGTTCATTTGCTTGTCTCCTTCGTCCTCAAACCTCATCCTCAAATTCGAGGTTCTCTTCAGGCGGGTGATGTGCTGCGGGCATCTCCTCCTCGGCGTTCCATTTGCGGATGGCGTAGACGATGGAGAGGACAACGCTGAACAGAGTTAAGAGGTAGGCGAGGGTGACGCCCAAATCTCCGAATCCAAACATGTTGGACTCCTTTCTGTTTTTGGGATTTCGAGAGCGGGCGGGATTGTAACACAACGCGGCCGAAGCACAAGCATTGTTTTAAATCACGAAAACACATTTCCTGCTGGCCGGCTGACCGAAATGCTCGAACAACACTTGTGCTTCGGCACGCGACCTCATATTATTCGAACGGCGGCTGGCCCAAGCCGCAAGCGAATCGACGATATGCACGATACTGGCCGCCCATCCGCCGTATCCGAGTCAGCAACAGCCCCAGAAGATGACCGGGACACCCGGAATCTCGGAAGGGCCGAGGAGTTTAACGGAGAGCGCCCAACGCCGGAGGTGCAGCGGGTCTCCGAAAACATGTTCGGGTCAATTGTCGACCGCATTCCCATCCTGCTCGTCTTGACCGACTCCGCCGGCCGAGTGATTTCGGTCAACAGGGAATTCGAGCGTCTCACCAGTTGGACCTCCCAAGAGCTGGTCGGGACAGACCCGTGGTCCGCACTCTTCCCCGAGGAGTCAGTGCACGCGGGCGCCCGGGAATTCTTCGGAGGTGACCAGACCGGATGGCAGGAGTGCTCTCTGACCACGCGATGCGGCGCTTCGGTGGACACCTGCTGGGCGAAGGTTCGACTCGAGAACGGTTGTTCGGTCTGTCTGGCGATCGACCTACGCACCTGGCAAGAATGGGTCAGCTGCGTGGCAGAGAGGAATCGCGCCCTTCAGTTGCGTGCTGACCAGCTGCGAACTATGGCGGTCGAGCTGACAGAGGCCGAGCAGAAGGAGCGAAAAGAACTAGCTCAAGTCCTGCACGACGATCTTCAGCAATTGCTGGTCGGGGCTAAGTTCCGGATCTTCGCCCTCAAAGCGCAATCGACGGATCCATGCATGGATGGATCGCTCGACGAAGTGCACAGTCTTATCACGGAATCGATCGAAGTCTGCCGTTCCTTAAGCCACCGGCTGAGCCCGGACGTTCTCTGCCAGGCTGGCCTGGCTCCAGCCCTCGAATGGCTCGCCCGGTACTTTTGCGAAACCCACCGCCTCGAAGTAGTGCTCGACATAGATCCGGCGGTGAATCCGCCCGCCGAAGCTATTCGTCACGTGCTATTTCACTCGGCGCGAGAACTGCTTCTCAATGTCGCCAAGCACGCCCAGACTAACCGCGCGCGCGTGCGCCTGATCGGCAGGGATCAATTTATTGACATGATCGTCACAGACGCCGGTTGTGGGTTTGATCCTTCGGCGGTTCGATTGGCAGGCGGCACAGGACTGGTTGGAATCGAAGAACGGGCCCGACTCCTGGGCGGCACGCTATCGGTCGCGAGCGAACCTGGTCTTGGAAGTCGCTTCACCATGACCCTGCCCTCCGGAACGCGCCCTGCGGAAACAGAGCAGGAGGCAGCCGGCACTCGGCAGCACTTAGCGGCGGACAAAAATCGAAACAAACGAAGAAACATCCGTTTAATCCTGGTGGATGACCACAACATCGTCCGGCAGGGCCTTACCCTTCTGCTTAGCCAACAGACGGGCTTCGAAGTCGTGGGGGAGGCCGGCAACGGCCAGGAGGCGGTCGAGCTTGCCCGCTTGTTGCAACCCGACGTCGTCCTCATGGATGTCTCGATGCCCGTCATGGATGGCGTCGAGGCGACAAAGATCATCAAGAGCGAAAATCCGCGGATCGAGGTTATCGGACTCTCGACATTTTCGGAAACCGCCGTTCACAAGAAAATGATCGAAGCCGGGGCGTCCGGGTACGTGAGCAAAGGCGGCCCTTCCGAAGTGCTCGCCGACGTCATCCGACAGGTATGCGGGCGAGGCTGTTAAGAAACAGTTGAACTAGCCGAAAAAGCAGCGCCCTCGACGGAATCTAGAGAACGAACCACCCCACCAGCCAGACGGTCACGGCGCCGCACAACCCCACCACGGTTGATCCAACGGTCACGAGCCGGTAGCCCGTGCGCACATCCATACCCGACAACTGCGTCACGATCCAGAATCCACTGTCGTTCGCGTGCGAGGCGGCCGCGGCACCCGAGGCGATGGCCAATACGGTCAACGCCTTGGCCTCGGGCGATGCCAGACCGAGCACCTCCACGAGCGGCAGAGTTATCGCCGAAGTGGTCAACATAGCCACGGTCGCAGAGCCTTGTGCTAATCGGAGCGCGGCTGCCACGAGAAACGGCAGCCAGAGCCCAAGTGAAAGACGTGACAGCGAGTGGCCGACCGCATCACCGATTCCGGCGTCCATCAACACGCGACCAAACGCTCCACCGGCTCCGGTCACAAGAATGACGATCGCGGCGGAATTGAGCGACTCGCCGACCCAGCCTGTGCTCGACAGCATGGATCTCTCAAGCCGTTTGGGTAGCCAGAGAGCCAACAAGACCCCGATCGACAACGCGACGACCGGCGAACCAATGAAACTGAGCAAGGCCGCGACTGGCCCCGTTCCGAAAGGGTGGGTCGGATAATCGGCGAAGGACTTCGTGACAATTAGGAGAATCGGCAGAATCAGGGGCACTGCAGCCTTCCACGCTCGGGGCGCCTGAGCTACTAGTCTTTCGATCTCGTCTTCGGTGACTCCGGCACCCGCTTCGATCCAGACCCGGCTCGCGATCTTTACAGCAAACAAACACCCGACCAGCGCCATCAGAAAACTGACGGGCAAGCCGTACAGGATGACGAGGCCCACGTCGGCGCCCATGATTTCCGCCGCACCAAGCGGCCCCGGCGTGGGCGGAACCATTACGTGCGTTGACAGCAAGCCAAAGAAGAGCGCGACCGCACTGACCGCCAAAGACAACCGAGCGCGCCTGCTGAGCGCTTTGGCGAGCGGCAGCAGGATCACGAACCCTGAATCCGCGAAAACGGCGATCGACACCAGGTGGCCCATGATCGCCATCGCTAGCGGGACTCGCTTTCGACCGATCATATTCAGCACCGCCTCGGCCAGCGAGAACGCCCCGCCCGATTTCTCGAGAAAGGCGCCGATGATCAGCCCACAGACGATGACAATGCCGATGCGGCCGAGGGTATCTCCGAAGCCCTTTTGGAGGGAATCGAGGAGTTTGGGCAGGTCCATGCCGGACAGCAGCCCGAACAGGAAGGTAACAGACAGCAGGGCCAGAAAAGGATGCAGTTTGAACCGGGTTGTCGAGACAACGATGAAAAGAACACTAAAGAGGACCAAAATTCCGAGCCAGGCGCCGTTGCCCACCGGTATCTCCCCCGCCCACCCGGCCGAAAATTTCCGAGCAAACGCCGGGCGGGCGAAGCGTACCAGCCAGCCGCAAGCCAGTCAAGGGTTCGGCCACGGGAAGCCGTTCAGACAGCAGTTGCCTTTTCAGGAAGCCGCGCACGAAGCGTTTTTCAGCGGAAATTCACGTGCACAATTCACTCCCCGAAATCGACCATGAAGTTCATAATGATCACGTTATCAAACAGTCGCACAGGAGGCACTTCATGAATAGATCCACACTAAGCCCCCAGACAGATAAGGGGATGACTCGCCGGGAGTTCACCAAGACATCGGTGGCCGCCGGAGCGGGCATCGCGGTTTCGAGCTCAGCCGCCTTTGGGTTCGTCCAGGAATCGCGGCGTAAGAAATTTGCCATCGTCGGGGTCGGGGGGCGCTCGTACATGTATCAACGCGCCATTCTAAATACCTTCGCCGAGCATGCGGAGCTCGTCGGCGTTTGTGATGTAAACGTCGGTCGACTGAAATTGGCGCAGGAAAACGCCAAGCGGGCAGGCAAACCTGAACCACCGGCTTTCGAGGCAAAAGACTTCGACAAGATGATTGCCGAAACCAAGCCGGATACCGTGATTGTCACTACAGTTGACGGCTTTCATCACCAGTACATCATCCGTGCCATGGAACTCGGCTGTGACGCAATCAGCGAGAAGCCAATGACGACCAACGCTGAGAAGTGCAGGCAGATCCTTGACGCAAAGAAGAAGACCGGTAAGAACCTGACCGTGACGTTCAACTATCGTTACTCGCCACCGCGTACCCAGGTGAAGGATCTGCTGATGAGCGGCACGATCGGAGAAGTGCTCTCGGTCGATTTTCACTGGCTCCTGAACACGATGCATGGCACCGATTATTTCCGCCGGTGGCACAGCAACAAGGAAATGTCGGGCGGGTTGATGATCCACAAGGCGTCCCACCATTGGGACCTGGTGAACTGGTGGCTCTCCGACGTCCCTGCCACCGTCCAGGCGAACGGAAAACGCGAATTCTACACGCCTCAAATGGCGAAAAGACTGGGCCTTCAGAGTCATCACGAGCGTTGTCACACCTGTCCCGAGAAAGACCAGTGCGGCTTCGAGCTCGACTTGGCCAGCAACCCGCAGATGAAAGCGCTCTACCTCGACAACGAGCAGTACGACGGGTACTTCCGCGATCGTTGCGTGTTCCGGCCGGAGATCAGCATCGAAGATACCATGAACGTTATCGTCAATTACGCCGCAGGCCCCACGCTCAGTTACTCGCTGAACGCCTTCAACGCCTGGGAGGGCTATATAGTCTGCTTTAACGGCACGAAGGGACGCCTCGAACACAAGATGGAAGAGCAGGCGTACCTGTTCGGTGACGGGAGCGTGCCGGGAGCTGTTAAACCGGAAGGGACATATATTCGAATTTACCCGCTGCGCGATCCCGCCTATCAGGTCGACGTCTGGAAGGGCGAAGGCGGCCACGGCGGAGGGGACGACGTCATGCTCAACGACGTCTTCAATCCGAACCGTCAGGCGGACAAGTACCTCCGTGCGGCGGACCAGCGGGCAGGCGCCTACTCGATGCTCGTCGGAGCGGCAGCCAACCAGTGTTTCAACACGGGGCAGGCGGTTAAGATCGCTGAGCTGGTGCCCGGAATCGGGATGCCGGATTACCCGGTAATGCCGGAGAACGACCCGGTTCCGATGCCGAAGAAACCAACACCGCGGGGACCCCGGGGGCCCCGAACGCCGCGGTCTTGACGCTAGCGCCATGCCCGAACTTCCCGACGTAGTCGTTTACGTGGAAGCGCTACAGAAAAGGTTACGTGGCCAGCAGTTGCGGGCTGTTCGCTTGAACAGCCCCTTCCTGCTGAGGTCGGTCAACCCCCCTCTGGAAGAAGCCTGCGGTCGGCTCGTGGTCGACATCGGACGAGTCGGGAAGCGAATCGTGATAGAAATGGAGGGCCAGCTCTACCTGGTCCTTCACCTGATGATCGCCGGTCGGCTGCATTGGCGGAAGCCGGGCACCCCTCCGACCCGGCGGTTCGACCTGATCACTTTCGATTTTGCGACCGGGACACTGCTGTTCACCGAAGCGGGCACCAAGAAGCGTGCCTCACTGACGCTAGTTCAGGGCGAGGAGGCGCTGGCCGCTCTGGATCCCGGGGGTCTCGACGTTCTGGAAGCCTCTGTGGATCAATTCCGACACCGCCTGCTCGCATCTTCGCACACGTTAAAACGCGCCTTGACCGACCCGAGAATTTTCAGCGGAATAGGCAATTCGTACTCGGACGAGATCCTGCACGCAGCCCGGCTCTCTCCTTTCCGGTTGACGTCCCAACTGAACGAGGACGAGCTACATCGGCTGTTTTCCGCCTGCCAGGGCACGCTGAGGTCCTGGGTGGAAAAACTTCGCGAAGAAACCGGCGATCAGTTCCCCGAGAAGGTCACCGCTTTTCGTGACGGCATGGCCGTTCACGGCCGCTACCGCAAGCCCTGCCCCGTGTGCGCGACGCCTATACAACGCATCGTTTATGCGGAAAACGAGTCGAACTATTGTCCTAAGTGCCAGACTCAAGGCCGGCTGCTTGCCGACCGAGCGCTTTCGAGGCTGTTGAAGGAAGACTGGCCGCGCTCCCTGGAAGAGCTGGAATCCCGAATCGACTCGGCAAAAAATCAAAGGCCAAAGGCATAAAAAATACGCCAGGAGGGTGCTGCATTGTCGTGCGAAGGGCGAGATCGAATGGAGCCGCGAACGATGTGTGGGTGTTAAATAAGGCCAGCGAGCGCGTTCGTATACCAGGATTTACAGCTGTCTACGCCGAAGGCGTTACGTAGCAGAGCCCAGGGTTGCCCGCGTCTTGTGCGGGCTACCCTGGGTCGCACAGCGGTGTAGCGTCACAACCCTGAAGGGGTTGCGCACCGGGCACGATGCGCAACCCCTTCAGGGTTGGCACTTAGACGCCTCTCACCCAGGGTAGCCCGCACAAGACGCGGGGCAACCCTGGGCTCTGCTACGTGACCCCGTTGGGGTCATTTGTCAATCCTCTTCGGGGTCACCTTGACGCACCCAAGCTCCCGGAGTACCCTTGCCCAGAACTCCCGGTTGAGTTTCAGAAAGAAGGCAGTGATGAAATATTCAAGCTTGGTTCTCGCCGTTTTCCTGGTCGTCCTTTTCCTCACTCCGGTATCGGCCGCCGATGTGAACGGGAAGTGGCTTGCTGAATTCAGTACTCCCGATGGCCAAACGCGGCAGAACACGTTTACCTTTCAGGCCAGCGGCGAGACGTTGACCGGGACGGTAGCGACCACCAGGGGCGAAAACAAGATCGAAGAAGGCAAGATCGTCGGGGACGACATTTCCTTCTCAGTGACTCGGAACTTTAACGGCAACGATATGAAGTTCGTGTACAAAGGAAAAGTCGCGGGTGACGAGATCAAGTTCAACGTCAGCGTGGCCGACGGCGAACGGACGTACGACATGACCGCGAAACGCGTGAAGTAGCCTTCCCCCTCCATTCACCATCCGGGAAGGCGGCGAACTGCGCCCCTTCCCGCAACCACCAGCCGTTTTTCGATCCCTGGTGTCACCCAAAGTTCCGCAGGTTCCTTGTCCGGAATGAAGACGGCCTCGGCTTTCGTCGTCTTAAGAACAACAGCGCCGGCTCGCGGACCGAGGACGAACAGACTCGTCGAAAGAGCGTCCGCAATGGCGGCCTCCGCAGCCACGACGGTCACGGCAGCCAGTCCGGCTGCGGGGTATCCAGTTCTCGGGTCGATGATGTGTCCGTAGCGGCGGCCCTCAATAACGACATAGCGCTCATATTGACCGGAACTGGCTACCGCCCAACCAGGCTCGAGATTAAGTGTGCCCAGCGTTGAGGAAGTATCGAACGGATTTCGGATCTGAACGTTCCAACTGGTGCTGTTGCCTGGTGTTCCGGAAACGCGGATGTTCCCCCCGAGGTCAATCAAAAAGCTCCGAAGGCCGAGACCGCGACACTCCAGCCACGCCTGATCCACCGCGTATCCTTTCGCGATCCCTCCCAGGTCAACGCTCATTCCGGCTTGCGGCAGGAAGGCTGTCCGCCCCTCGAGCCGAATCTTCGAGTAATCAACGAGGGCCCGCTGCTCCGCGAGCGCCTTGTCGGAGGGAATCGATGGCGGGCGATCCTTGCCAAATCGCCAGAGCCGGACGAGAGGACCGACGGTCACATCGAACGCTCCGCCGGTGAGGCGGCCATATTCCCTGGAAAGCTCGAGGACGCGCAAAGTGTCGGCGGGGACCTCAGTCGGACCGCTCCCGGCCAGGCGGTTGAGTCGGGAAACCGCGCTATCCGGCCGATAGACGGACATTTCGGCTTCGAGCCGGCCGAGGACTTCCCTGGTGCGCGCCTCGGCTTCTGCAATCCGATCGGCGTCTCGCCCGGGCAGGGTGACGGAAGTCCGGGTGCCCATGCTGGCAAAAGTTCTGGTAACGGGTTCCGGCTCGATCAGCGCACAGGCGCTTAGAAAAGCGCCGAAGATCACGATTTCGGGGACATGATACTTAATTCTCAATCCGTTTCCTCAAATCGGCCCGTCAAGCAAAAGAATTAAGTTTCGTGTCCCCGAAATCGTGACCCTCGGCGAAGTTGCGAGGAACAGGGCATTACGAGAACCCGTTTCCTCAGATCGACCCGTCCAGCAGAAGAATTAAGTTTCGTGTCCCCGAAACCGTGACCCTCGGCGAAGTTGCGAGGAGCGACGCACTACGAGAGCCAGTTGCGCTCCCGTTTCGTCGACTGCTTCAGAACATCGATCGCGATATTCACATCCTCGACGATCTGGAAATCGAACATCCCGACGACGATAAAATCCGCCCCGTTTTCGAACGCGAACTTGAACCCATCCTTGGGATGTATCGCCCCACCTGCAAGGACCTTGAACGCGACAAAGGGCTTGTTGACCTGCTTCATGAACTCGATCGTCTGCTCCGGGAACAGGTCGAACATGTTGTCGTGGAACTTGTTGTGGTCGAGCGAGCGTTTACCGTCGATGGTCCACTCCTCCCGGTGCTCCCTCGGATGGGCGGACCAGTACTGATCGTGGTGCAGGGTCTTCACATAGTAGTCAGGGTTCAATCCGGCCTTCTCGCAGACGATGGGGACCTGGATGGAATGCGACCCGATACCGGACACGTAGCCCTGGCTCTTCATGTAATCGAGAGCCTTGCCCAGGAGGTCGATCTTGCCTTCCTTCACAAATCGCTCGGCATGGGCTCCCTGCACGTAAAGAGTCGTGCATCCCCCGTCGATGGCCTTGTCGATGTCCGTTTTCAGATCCTCTGGGGTCGGATAACATTGACACATCGTCTGGATCTTGCCACCCAGGATTTCCACGTATTTGTGAAACAGGGGAAGCTGCGCGGTGACCAACTGCATCATCGTGATTCCGGCTTTTTCGGCCAGCTCGATCGTTTCAAATACTTTGCGATCCGTGTTGTAGGCTTTGAAAAGCGGACCGGCGTAGATGAGGTCGCGGGAGTGAGCCCATCCTCCGATCAGGTTATTGCCCAGCATCATCCGGCTGACCATGAGGTTGCCGAGCTTCGCCTTGGGCAGCTCCCCCTTCAGCTCTTCGAGCTTTACCGGCTGGAGTTTGATTGTCGCGCCGGTAATGGCGTGAGTCTTCTCCCATTCGTACTTCTTCGCCGCGCCGTACCCCAGGGCGCCGAGGAACGGAACGGCGGCCAGGCTTGTCATTACGTGCCTTCGAGTCAGGGGGCCTGACAAAGGAACCAGCGGCGAAGGTCTAGGCACCGAGACTTCGGTGGCTTCCGCAGTAACTGGCTCCGGAGCGGGCCGGCGAGAACGCCAACGCTGGAACAGCCCATCCAACCCGGGCAACAGGCTGACTGGGAAGACCAGCAGAACGCCTAGAACCAGCAGCTCAATCAGGTTCTTGTCAACAAAGAGGTAGTGTCCTTCCACGGCAGAGCTGATGTCCGCGCGAATCAGTGGCGGGTGCGCCAGGTAGTAAAGTAGTAGGAATATTATTCCAATTGCGCTCGCGAGGCGGGTCATGCAGCCAAGCATGAGGGCGAGTCCGACAAGGATCAAACCCCAGATATTGATCTGATCGACTGCTTCCAGGATCCATGGGCTGGCGGCCATCCAATGGAAAAGCCCGGCCAGCAGGCCCCGGGCGGTCTGAAGATAAGGCGCGGCCGTCCAATCAGGGATAAGCAGTTTCGCGAGACCTTCATACAAGAAGTGCCACCCGACGGCTAGTCTGACGACCAGCAGGATCCACGTCTGGACGCCCGATAAGTGTTGACTCGAGTTCATAGATGCTCCTCGGCGGTAATCGCCATACTTTCGAGACGCGCACAGTGTACGACAGAGTGGTCCCCGGCTGAACTGGAAACCGCATCACGAAAAACGCAGAATGCGCTGTAACCATTTCGCGGGTCAGTGGCTCTAATCCGTCAAACCCTGCCAGGCCTATCTTCCGTTTTGGCAGATGGGGAAATGCCTTTTTTGCAAGGAGGTCGGTCATGTCCAGAAAAGTCCGGTTCTTGACTGCGCTCGGGGTAGTCTGCTCGGTGGTCTGCTGCCTGGGACTACTGCGATACTCCCAGGCGGACACGATTTCGCAGAATGCGTCTGAAGTCGATCTGAGCGTGGGCGTGATTGAACGCCACGTCCTGATGAGTGCTCACACGATGATCAAAGAAGGGCGCCGCACGTTCCGATATGACACGTTTGGCGACGAGGATTTTTGGGGCGGCGAACTCGGCCTGCACCAGGCTATCAAAGGTGAGGCTTTGGGCGGGGTCGGACCAGGGGTCAGCCCGGCCACCGCACTGCAGCTGGGCCTGAAGGTGGACAGGGACGCCCTCCCGGCTTCCCTGAAACGTGCACTCCAGCGAGGCGAGGTCGATCTTGACGATCCAGCCACGACAGTCGCGTTGTTGAAGTTGGATGCCGTCGTCGGCGTGCGAGGATTTTTCGACTCGGCCGGCAGTCTGAGCTCCATCGGAATCCAGTGCGCTCTCTGCCACTCGACGGTCAGTGACTCCTTCGCCCCCGGCATTGGTTCGCGCCGAGACGGCTGGGCCAACCGCGACCTGAACGTGGGCGCGATCGTGGCGTCGGCACCCGATCTGAGTTTCTTCGCCAACGCCCTGGGGGTCAGCCAGGACGTCGTCAGGCAGGTGCTGAACAGCTGGGGACCAGGCAAGTTCGACGCGGAGCTGGTTCTGGACGGAAAAGCCGTACGGCCCGACGGAAAACCTGCCGCAACCCTGATACCGCCCGCTTTCGGCTTGGCGGGAGTCAATCTTCACACCTGGACGGGCTGGGGATCCGTCACGCATTGGAACGCAATGGTCGCCAACCTCGAGATGCACGGGAAGGGGACGTTCTACGATCCCAGACTCAACGATCCGGATCAGTTCCCCATCGCAGCGGCGGCGGGTTTTGGCGATGTCCGCAGCACCCCGGATTTGATCACTCCGAAGCTCGGGGCTCTTCACTTCTACCAGTTGGCGATTCCGGCTCCACGAGCGCCCAAGGGGAGCTTCGACCCGGCTGCCGCTGAGCGGGGCGGGACACTTTTCAACGGTAAGGCCGATTGTGCTCGCTGCCACGTCCCACCGCTTTACACCGAACCCGGCTGGAACATGCACACGGCCGAGGAGATCGGCATCGACGACTTCCAGGCTCAAAGGGCGCCAGACCGCCACTATCGCACTGCTCCGCTGAAAGGCCTGTGGACGCACACGAAGGGCGGTTTCTACCATGACGGACGATTCACAGATCTGCGGGCAGTCATCGAACACTACAACTCTCACTTCAACCTTCAGCTGACGGAAACTGAAAAGGAAGATCTGGCTGACTTCTTGATGTCGCTGTAGCTCACTGGAATGTCCGGTCGCCGGGGCCGCCTCAGTATTTCTGCTGTTTCAGTGGAGTCTGACCCGGCCCCTTGGTAGACTATAAAAGTTAAGGACTGAAAGTCACCAAGCGCAATCCCGGATGCTGCTGATCGTCAGGTCGCGTGCCTCCCCGTGCTTTTCGACAATCGGTGCTAGTTATCGAAAGGAAAGAGGCCATGCCAAACGCGCTTCTCGTTTACCCGGAGTTCCCACCCTCTTACTGGGGCATGAAATACGCACTGGAGTTCATCGGGAAGTCGTCCTCCATGCCTCCGCTCGGCTTGTTGACCGTGGCCGCCATGTTCCCGGACAACTACACCCTGCGTGTCGTCGATCTCAACACCGATCAAATGACCGACGCGGACCTCGATTGGGCCGACGTCGTCTTCACCTCGACGATGATCGTGCAAGAAGGGTCCCTGGAACAGGTCATTGCGCGCTGCAACAGCCGGAAGGTCCCTGTGGTCGCCGGCGGTCCTCACCCGACGACGTTCTTTCAGGAAATCGATGGCGTTGACCACTTCGTCCTCGGCGAGGTCGAGAACGTGTTCCCGCAGTTTATTCGGGACTACGACAACGGGACTGCCGCCCGGATGTACTCGTCGAGCGAAAAACCCGACGTTACCCAGACGCCTCTCCCACGCTACGATCTCATCGACCTGCGGAAATATGGATCAATGGCGCTCCAGTTTTCCCGGGGTTGTCCCTTCGACTGCGAGTTCTGTGATATCACCAAGCTGTTTGGCCGGGTAGCCCGAACGAAAACGACAGAACAACTCCTGAAGGAATTCGATCTGCTTTACTCCCTCGGATGGCGAGGAGCCCTATTCCTGGTCGATGACAACTTCATCGGAAACAAGAAGGCGGCCATGGAGTTGCTGCCGTCCGTCGCGAAGTGGCAGCGCGAAAGGGGTTATCCTTTTTCGCTGTTCACAGAGGCAAGCGTCAACCTGGCGCGCATGGATGCCCTGATGGATGCCATGGTGGACGCCGGTTTCAACATGACTTTCCTGGGGATCGAAAGCCCGAATCCCGCCGCCCTGGTAAAAACAAAAAAGAAGCAGAACACCAGCAACGGCAAAGAGGACTTCCTGATGCAAGCGGTGAAGACGATCCAGCGCAAGGGGATCGAGGTAATGGGTGGCTTTATCCTTGGCCTCGACGGCGACCGCGAAGATGTCTTTGACGCTCAGATCAACTTTATCCAACAGGCCGGCATTCCATTTGCCATGGTCGGCCTGCTGACCGCGATCAAGGGCACGGATCTTTACACCCGGCTCGAAAGGGAAGGTCGCCTGCTCACCGAGTCACCGGGGGACAGCGTGAATTTCAGCCTGAACCTCGTCCCAGAAATGGACCGGGAGGTCCTGCTCGAAGGTTACAAGCGGGTCCTGCGCACTATCTACGACCCGTCCCTCAAGAACTACTTCGAACGATGCCTCACGATGCTGAGCGATCTCAAGATTGCGGAGCACAGCGTGCGCCGAATCGGGACGGCCGAAGTATCCGCGTTCTTCAAATCCATGTACCGCCAGATGTTCTCACGGCAAGGCCCCGCCTACATGAAGTTCCTGGCCAGAGTGATGAAGGACTACCCCAAAATGCTTCCCGAGGCCGTACGGCTGGCTATTGTTGGCCATCACCTGGCCAAAGTGACGTCCCAGCAGATTGCCATCCACGAGTTCAAGGATTTTGTGAGCGAGGAGCTGGAGGCGCTTAAGACCAGGCTGGCTTCATGGAGAGAACTGCCTGGTCACGGTATCACCGAGGCGCACGCCTACGCCCAGGAACTGATCGCGGGGGCACGCAGTCGGTACACCCGCATCCACGCCGATTTTCGGCATCACGCCGAAGACACCCTCGAGTCTTTCCAGCAGGCAGTAACCTGCTGTTTCGAAGACTTCCGGGAGACCATTTCTTCGCAGTCGTAGGGAAATAGGAAATAGGGCCTATAGGACAAATAGGCCCGATAGGAAAGCACCGCTTTTTTCCTATTGGTCCTATTTGTCGTATAGGTCCTATTTCTACCGCTTTAGCCCTTCGCAGGCAGTCGCAGCGGCATCGACCGGATCCGCACACCGGTGGCCGCGAATACTGCATTCCCTATCGCGGGCGCCACAGCAATGATCGGCGTCTCACCGCCCCCAGCGGATGGGATGTCCGTCTTGTCCATCAGGTGTACGTTGAGCTTCGGAACGTCTCTGAAACGCGGCACCCGGTACCCCGCGAAATTCGCGTTGAGCATCTTCCCGCCCTCGAATTGGATCTCCTCCGTCAAGGCCCCGCCCAGTCCCATGATGATGCAGCCTTGTACCTGCGAGAGGAGATTGGCCGGGTTCAGAATCGGACCGCATTCGAAGACTTGACACACCTCGCGGACCTTGATGGCGCCTGCCTTTCGGTCAATCGCCACCTCGACACAGGCGGCCACGACCGAATTCTTTTCCGTACCGCACGCGAGGCCGACACCCAGCTCCGGGCTGGCTCTCCTGCGACGCGCTGCCCAGTCAAACCGCTTTGCGGCCTCTTCGAGCACAGCCTTAAGGCGCTGATTCTCCAAGTGAGCCAGTCGGAACTCGAGCGCATCGGCGCCAGCCGCTGTAGCCAACTCGTCCATGAACGATTCGCGTGCGAAGTTGTTTCCGGTCGCGGCCAGGCAACGATATGACCCCTGTCGCAGAGGAGACTCCGACCCGACCGAGGCAACGCGGGCGTTTGGCACCGCGTACGGGGTATCAATGGCCGCCCCGCCGGCGTTGATGTTCGTGAAGTCCCAGGCGACCAGCGAGCCCTTTGCGTCCAGACCTCCCTTGCATTCGATAACGGCGGCAGGCCGGCAGTAGGCCCAGGCGAACTCCTCGGCTCGGGTCCACCGGACCGCCACTGGACGGCCGGCAGCCTTGGCCAACCGGGCCGCCTCGATCGCCGGCTCGGCCGAGTGCTTTCCGCCAAAGCCTCCGCCGATGTCCGGAATGATGACTCGAACACGGTCGGCGGGAAGATTGAGTGCTTCGGCGACATCGCGTCGAGCGCGATACGGGCCGTCGCAACTCACCCATACGGTCACCTTCCCGTCGTTCCATTCGGCAACGGCCGCCCGCGGCTCCATTGGGGCGTGCTGGATGTACGCGAGGGTGTAGGTTTCGCTCAGGGTCTTGCTGGCTTGGGCAAATCCTTCTTCCACCGATCCTCTCGTCGTGGGACGGCCTCCGCCCGCTCGCGCGTGTTCCTTCAAGTAGGCGTGAACTGTCTGGTTGGAAGCGGGATTGGCCGCGCGCTTCCACGAAGCCGTCTTGGCAGCAGCCTCCATTGCCTTCGCGGCGTCGAGGGATTTCGGAGCGAGGAATCCGACGAACTGCCCATCCTGGACCGCCGTCACACCCCTTATCGCCTTGGCGGCTGACAGATCAATCGCCTCGAGCGTGGCTCCGTAACTGGGTGGCCTCAGCACCTTGCCAAAGAGCATGTTCTCGCGCTCAAGGTCTGCGGGATACTTGTGCGCCCCCGTGACCAGGTCGCGTGAGTTCGGCCTCGGGACGGACTTCCCGAGGACCTGGAACGCGGAAACGGGCGTCAGTCCGACATTCGCGCGGACCGGCTGCTGGAAAGCAGCGACGATGTCCTTTGACTTGGCCAGGTCCGCGTAAGTCAGAACCCGGTTAGTTGGCGTGTGTGTAATCGAGCCGTCCCGGATCACGAGCGTGGAGGCATCCACCTGCCACTGCCTGGCGGCGGCCTCTGTTAAAAGCTCTCGTGCCGTAGCACCAGCCTGGCGCATTGCAGGGACGTTCGATGGCGTTGTCCGGCTGCCGGCCGTGATCCCATCGTCGGGGACAAGGTCCGTGTCGGACATTACCAGGCGGACACGGTCCATGGGAACGCGCAGCTCTTCTGCTGCAGCCTGGGACAACTCCGCCCGGGCACCCTGCCCTTCTTCGACCTTGCCGCTCAGGGCGGTGATCGTGCCGTCGGCGTTCAGGTACAGCCGGGCAACGACAGGCGATGCAGCGCCACTACCCTGCTGCGCGTAAGACATCGGCTCCATCACGGTGATGAGGACTCCGCCGCCGAGGATCTGGATGAAGGCGCGCCGGTCTAAGTTCGCAGTCGCGGGCCGAGATCCGATCATCGGAGCCGGCGATCCAATCTGACAATTGCCTTTCGGATCCATGGTCTCACCTCCGGCTCTCGTTCGCCGCCCGCCTGACGGCATTGGCGATTTTGACGTATCCGTTACAGCGACAGATATTCCCGTTCATCCCGGCGACAATATCTTCATCGCTCGGATTGGGTTTCTGCTGAAGCAGTGCAACGGCGGATATGATCATCCCGCTCGTACAGTAGCCGCACTGCATCGCCCCTTCCGCCAGAAACGCGCGCTGAACATGATTCAGGGAATCGCCCTGGGCCAAACCTTCGATCGTTGTCACCGTTTTCTTGTCAACCGCGGAGATGGAGAGACGGCAAGACAGGGCGCGCCGGCCATCCACAAGAACAGCGCACGCCCCGCATTGCCCTTCGCCGCAGCCGTATTTTGTTCCGGTCAGCTGGAAATCCTCTCGAAGGACATCAAGAAGCTTGCGTTCCGGGTCCGTGGTAACGATCCGTTCGATTCCGTTCACCTTAAATTTGATCGTGACATCCACTGCGTACCTCCCGTGTCGGGTACGTCTATCACACAGGGATCTCTTTTGTCGCCTGTTACCTTTTCAGCCGACGTGGGGCGAGTTTCGGGGACATAATACTTAATTCCCATGCGTCGGCGCGTTCTTGCGCAAGCAAAGGAATTAAGTTTTGTGTCCCCGAAACTCGCCCAGGGGAATAAATTTCGGGGACACAAGACTTAATTCCTTAGCTCACGGTGAGGTGATTCGTAACGGCTTGGGGATTAAGTATTATGTCCCCGAAATTACCGGATTTGGGTCAGTCAAGCGGGTACGGGACGCCGTAGGGGCCGAACACGACACAGGAGAACTCCGGCCCGACTCCCTGCCGGATCTGGACAATTATCTTGTGCTCGTAAAGAGCCCCGTCCTTGTGCCTGACAGTCGCGGGAACCACGACAAGAGGGCCCAGGGGAGACCGGCCGCGTCGCCGCGCCTCGCCGACCTCGACCAATTCGACAACCATTTCCTGGCCGTCCACTCCGCCCAGAATGGCTTCCACCTGTTTGTCGTCCCAAAGAGAAGTCACTGGAGCCAGGCGTTTTAATGCTTCTAAATCCCCGCTGATCTCGGCTGCGTAAACCTGCTCAACAATCTTTCGACTTGCTTCGGCCTCTGACACGCCTGGCTCGGAAAGCCCGAAGGAACGGGCGCCCAGGAGAGCAATCAGCTCGGTCGGGACCGTAACATCGCGCTCGACGTAGGAGACATAGGTTGGTAAATCGACTTCGAATAGGCTGTCTGGCGGAGAGTCCAGATATTCGACTGAGTTGGCGCTAAAAGCCGGTGCGCCCGACCAGTCGAAGTTCTGCCAGGACTTGATGCTGACGAGCAGTTTTGACGTTGGGTCGAATTCCAGAATGAAGGATTTGGCGCCTCCAACGTCGATCATCTGCGCTTTGAAAACAGCCACCCGCCGCCTGCTGAACAGGTCGAAGCGATAGTCGATTTCGGCGTTTCGTACGATCCGGCGCAACAATTCCAGAAACTCGGGCCCCGGCCAGTGACTGAGGCCGGCCGTCTGGGCGTCGTCCGTGTGAACTACCGATTCGGGGGGATTGTAGAAGTACGTGGCGTTCCCGTTCATCCAGATGATCACACCATTCCTGACCCGCAGCACCATGTCCTGAATGCGGGGCTGTCCCTGCCGGCCTCGAATCCACATCTCGCAATCAACATGGTTACCGTCCATCATCAGCGAACCTGAAAGGTGAATGCCACGCTTGCCCTGGACAGCCTTGATCCCCTCGTCGAGCGTCCAAGCCTGGGAGGGCGCGGACAAGAAGACCCCGACGAGCGAAACGACAACAAGCAGGGCAACAGCCAACGCAGCGAACCGGAGCTTCCATGTCCCGAAGAAGCGTGTTCGTAGGCTGTTCGGCGGCCTGAGTTCAATCACCATGGCGGCACCGGTTCGTCTTCGCTCGGCGATGGTTTCCATGACTTCATTCGCGATGGAGGGAGACCCCAAGGCCGCCGCGTGCTCAACGATACGGCGGCGCGTTTCACGAATATGCGTCGCCTCCTCTCGACACGGCTCGCAGTCTTTCAGGTGCGTTTCGAACGACGTCCTTTCGGCTTCATTCACACAGCCTTCGCGCAAGGCGGTCTGTTGTTCACTGGTAAGATGGCCTGACATTGGTGCTCCTCAGTTTTCGATGCGCTTTCGAATCAGGTCGTAGGCGCGGGAAAGTCGCTTTGTCACGGTTCCGAGGGGCACACCGATGACGTGTGAGATTTCCAGACAAGAACAGTCGGAGTAAAAACGGAGCAGAATGACCTCCCGGAGATTCGCGCTGAGTGAGGCGACCGCTGCCTCAAGTGCGAGATCCTCCTCGGGACCAGGACCCGACCGAGCCATCAGCCGGGCGCGCTCGGCATAGGCGCCAGACAACCCCCTCTCCCTCTGCTCCCGCTTATCCGTCTCCCGTGCAACATGCATCGCGATTCCCAACAACCAACAGAAGAAGGATTCGCGCTTCTTTAACTTGGCCAGGTTGAAGTAGGCGCGCACAAATGTTTCCTGGGCGGCTTCCTGCGCCTTGTCACGATGGCGCATACGACCTCTCAGGTAAGCGACGACCGCCCGTTGGTATCGGGTGACGAGGAAGGCAAATTGGTTCGCGTCGCCATCCAGACACCGCTCGATGCACTCTTCGTCAGTCAAGACCAGTTCCGCCTCTTGGATTGCGTTTATCACGAGTGTTCTCGTGTAATTAGTGACGCGACGAGGTGTTTTTGCGACAGAAGGGGCAAGGAAATTTCTCGCGGGGCGCAGGTCCGACTCCGAAGTCGGACAAGATATGGGACTGGGCGAGCCTCGCGTGGATGCGAGATCGAAAGGAGCCGCGCACGACATCAGCCCATAACAAGTCTGTCTATATCTTGTCAGCCGAACGCGTTTGCCGACCTTATGCAACACCCCTCGCAGCGCTTTTCAGCGGAGTAAGCGGGGTCTCCTTTCGTCTCCAGTCACACCTACCTAACCGTTGCTCGCGTGACCAGAGTCGGCAGCACGCTGGTGGTGTTCTCAAAAGGCCTCTTGGCAATTATGTCCGCCAGGACTTCGACCGCTTTTTCACCAAGGAGACGGGGATTCTGGGCAACGGTCGCCTCCATCTTTCCGTCCCGGATCGCCTGCAGAGCCTCCGGTACCCCGTCAAACCCCACGATGACGGGCCAGGGGGAAGCGCCTGCCTGCTTGAGGGCGTCTATCGCTCCCAGCGCCATCGCGTCATTTTCGGCGAACAGGCCGGCAAACCGTTTCCCTTCAGCCAGAAACTGCCTCATCCCGCTGAACGCCTTTTCACGGCTGCTGTCTGCCTGCACGACTTTGATGACTTCCAGCCTTTGGTGCCCGGCCTCCGAGACAAAGCTGCTATTGCGCAGCATAACGTTCGGCAACCGTTCGGCCCGGATGTGGACGATTGTTTTGTCGGATGGAAGGCAACTGGCAAGGTGCTGAGCGGCCATGTAGCCGCCCTTCATATTCCCTGCGATCACGCTCGCGGTCGTTATGCCGGTCATGGTTTGATCGAGAGCAACGACCGGGATACCGGCGTCCCGAATCGCCCGGCACGGTGCTGAAATGGCTGACATCTCGACTGGCGAAATGAAAACAGCAGCCGGTCGCAACTGCAGGCATTCCCGGAGTTGCGACGCCTGGACCGTCTGGTCGTGGCCCGCACTCACCGTCTGCAGACTCATCCCGAGCACGCCCGTGTTCGCTTCGATGCCTGCGACAACCTCCCTCCAGAACGGATTACCGCTGTCCGGGAGGTAATACATGAGCTTGCTTGACTCCATGGTCCACCTCCTCCTCAAGCAGGTCCGACTTCCAGAGTCGGACAGGTCCCACTGGGAAATGAGACCTACATGTCAGGTGCTCGGCGGGACTCCGGGCACCTGGGTGGTCGTGTGGGCCCTTGTTTTCGGAAAAACGGGCTCATCAGCTAACCAGCAAGGACTAGCCCGCATTTCTCACGCCGTGCTCGGGCAACCGCCGTCAGAGCCGCGCACGCAGCGCTTTTCAGCGGAGTAAGCGGGTTCTTGCCTTGAGCAAGATCGTGGCTGGCGCCAAGAACCCGCTTACTCCGCTGAAAAGCGCTGCGTGCGCGGCTCTGACGGCAAAATCAGTCGGAGAGTTGCGAGAAATGCGGACTAGGCGACCACCTCGGAGTTTGCATTCCGGATGTCCGCGTGCGAGCGCTGAAGACTCTTCACGCCGCCCCGGCCTTCGCGATAAGCCGCAATTCCTCTCGCCGCCGCGATGGCTGCCGCTGTAGTGGCGATGTAAGGCACCTTGTATTTGATCGCAGCCTTCCTGATGTACGAGTCGTCGTGAAGGCTGAGCTTCCCGGCCGGCGTATTGACCACCAGCTGCAGTTCCCCATTCTTGATCGCGTCGGCGATGTTCGGGCGACCTTCGTGCATTTTGAGAATGGGCTCGGAGCTCACACCATGGTCGGCAAGGTAAGCGCGAGTCCCCTTGGTTGCGAAAATCGTAAACCCGAGCGCGGCAAACTCCCGAGCTGCCTGCAGGGCTCCCCGTCGATCGGCCTCCGCTACAGTGATCAAGACCGCCCCATCCAGTGGCAGTCTTTGCTTGGCCGCGTCCATCGCTTTCCAGAAGGCGAGGCCGGGGTTCCGCGCCATCCCGAGAACTTCGCCGGTCGACCTCATTTCCGGACCGAGAACCGGATCGACTTCAGGAAACATGTTGAACGGAAAGACCGGTTCCTTGACCCCATAGTGCGGAATCGCCCGCACCTGCAGGTCCAGCTCACTGAGCCGCTTGCCGAGCATCACCTGGGTAGCAAGGCGCGCCATGGCAATGTTGCACACTTTGCTGACCAGCGGGACCGTCCGGCTGGCCCTCGGATTCGCTTCGAGCACGTACACAACATCCTTGGCGATCGCATATTGGATGTTCATCAGGCCAACGACGTTGAACTTCACGGCGATCAGCTTGGTGTACTCGATGATCGTTTGAATATGCCGGTCAGGGATGCTCACCGGGGGAATCACGCATGCCGAATCTCCTGAATGGACACCCGCCGGTTCGATGTGCTCCATCACTGCCGGCACGAAGGCGTCCGTGCCGTCGGCGATTGCGTCGGCCTCGGCTTCGATCGCATCCTCGAGGAACTTCTCGATCAGGATCGGGCGCGTCGGGGAGATCTCGACTGCGGCCGCGACATACTCTCGCAACATCTCCTCATCGTGCACGATTTCCATGCCGCGTCCGCCAAGTACGTAAGAAGGCCGGACGATTAGCGGATAACCGATCTCATCCGCCACCTCGAGCGCCTCCTGGAGATTTGCAGCCATGCCGGAAGCCGGCTGGGGAATCTGGAGCTCGCGCATCAGTTGCCGGAACAGGTCGCGGTCCTCGGCGAGATCAATGGTTTCAGGCGAAGTGCCCAGGATCCTCACTCCTGCGGCGGCCAGGTCACCTGCCAGGTTCAACGGCGTCTGACCTCCGAACTGGACGATGACCCCCTCGGGCTTCTCCTTGTCATGGATGGCCAGAACGTCCTCCACGGTCAACGGCTCGAAGTACAGCTTGTCGGAGGTATCGTAATCGGTCGACACAGTCTCCGGATTACAGTTCACCATGATCGACGTAAAGCCTTCGTCACGAAGAGCAAAGGCGGCATGCACACAGCAGTAATCGAATTCGATCCCCTGCCCGATCCGGTTGGGGCCCCCTCCCAGGACCATTACCTTGCGACCAGTCGCGGCGGGCAGTACGTCAGGTGCGTTGTATGTTGAATAGTAGTAAGCGGCGTTTTCAACCCCGCTGACGGGAACCGGATGCCAGCCCTCGACGACTGATATCGCGGTCCGGGCCTTCCTGACATCCACCTCCGGCACCGAGAGGATTTTCGACAGGTAGAGATCGGAAAAGCCGTCCTTTTTCGCCCGCGCAAGAAGCGATTCAGGAGGAAGCTGTCCTTTGAACTCAAGCAGTTCCTGCTCGAGGTTCACCAATTCTTTCATCTGCCCGATGAACCACGGTTTGATGTGAGTGCGCTCGTAAAGCTCGGCAATGTCGGCTCCTTTTCGAAGCGCCTCATACATGATGAACTGCCGTTCGCTCGTCGGCTCGGCGAGCATTCCCATCAGTTGCTCGAGCGATTTGCGATTGAAATCCTTGGCAAATCCCAATCCGTGACGGCCGTTCTCGAGCGAGCGGATGGCTTTTTGAAAGGCCTCTTTGTACGTCTTGCCGATACTCATGACTTCGCCAACCGACCGCATCTGAGTACCGAGCTTGTCCCGCACCCCACGGAACTTCTCAAAGGCCCAGCGGGCAAACTTCACGACCACATAATCCCCGGACGGCGTGTATTTCTCCAACGTCCCATCGCGCCAGTACGGTATTTCATCCAGCGTCAGCCCTCCGGCCAGCATCGAAGACACCATCGCGATCGGAAATCCCGTCGCTTTAGAGGCCAGTGCCGAAGAGCGCGAAGTGCGGGGATTGATTTCGATAACCACCACCCGGCCGGTTTTCGGGTCATGGGCAAACTGGATGTTCGTTCCCCCGATCACCTCTATCGCCTCGACAATACTGTACGAATACTTTTGCAGGCGCCGCTGCAACTCCGGGTCAATCGTCAGCATGGGAGCGGTGCAGTAGGAGTCGCCGGTGTGGACTCCCATGGCATCGACGTTCTCGATGAAACAGACGGTGATCATCTGGTTCTTCGCGTCGCGAACCACCTCAAGCTCGAGCTCCTCCCACCCGAGGACCGATTCCTCAACGAGCACCTGCCCGACGAGGCTTGCGCTCAGGCCTCGGCTCACGATGGTCTCCAGCTCTTCGGTGTTGTAGACGATCCCGCCACCGGTACCACCCATCGTGTACGCGGGACGGATGACGAGCGGAAAACCGAGCCGTTCCGCGATCTTCTCCGCCTCGCTGACGCTGTGGGCGATTTCGCTCTGCGGGACCTCCAGTCCGAGTTTGCGCATCGTGTCCTTGAACGCCTGGCGATCTTCGCCGCGTTCGATGGCGTCCACGTTCACTCCGATGACCCGAACGCCCAGTTCCTCGAGGATCCCTGATTTGGCGAGTTCGGAGGCGAGATTAAGCCCTGACTGACCGCCCAGATTCGGCAACAAAGCATCCGGACGCTCGAGCCGGATGATCTCCGACACGCTTTCCAGCGTAAGTGGCTCGATGTAGGTGACGTCCGCCATGCCTGGGTCTGTCATGATTGTCGCCGGATTCGAGTTGACGAGCAGAATCTCGTAACCCAGCTTTCTCAGCGCCTTGCAGGCCTGCGTTCCCGAATAGTCGAACTCGCAGGCTTGCCCGATAACAATCGGTCCGGACCCTATGATGAGCACTTTCTTGATGTCTTGACGTTTGGGCATGGTTGTCCTCTGAATTGAAAACTTGCGCGAGCAGTCGGCGGACAAGAGTACAGATTTCAAGAGCCGAAGGCAACAGGGGGGTGAAAGATTCAGGTTTCTTTTGGATGGCGCTACTAATACTGCCGGGTGAAATGATCCGGTTCACGCTGCGCCCGCTTGATCCAATCAACTGGATCCGGTTGCCTTCGCAGCCGCCTCACCTGGGCGATCGGCAGAATGATGACGTAGAAGGAGAATGTGAGGAGGATGGTCGAGTTCACTACCCCCATGAATCGCCCGATCGTCAGAAGGATCGAGCGAATGGTCAGCCATATCTTCTTCAATTCTTACTCCTCTAACCCGACCGGCTGCCTGGATTTTTCGAGCAGGCAATCACCGAGAACCAAGGCGTCAAGACCCGACCGCATAAAACACTCATAGGCCTGCGCTGGTGATTCCACGATCGGTTCGTTCCGCAGGTTGAAGCTTGTATTGAGCAATACCGGACAACCGGTCTGCGCGTGAAAGGCGCTCAACAGCTCATGGAGCTTTCCCGGTCCCTCGGGGCAAACCGTCTGAATGCGAGCAGTGCCGTCGACATGCGTGATCCCGGGGAGCGCGGCCCTCATTTCGGGCCGTACCGGCGCGACGAGCAGCATGTAGGGGCTGGGCCGGTCGAGCTCGAAGTACTCGGACGCGTACTCGGACAACACTGCGGGAGCAAACGGGCGGAATGACTCGCGGAACTTGACCCGTGCATTGATCCGGTCCTTGATGTCCGGCTGGCGCGGGTCCGCAAGGATACTGCGGGCACCCAGTGCGCGCGGACCGAATTCCATTCGTCCTTGGAACCAACCGATGACGAGGCCCTGGGCGAGCAGTTGCGCGCCCCGGCAAACGAGTGACTGTCGATCGAGTGTCTCGTACCGGGCTCCGCGGGAATCCAGGTAAGAACGAATCTCGGCGGTGTCGTATTCAGTTCCGAGCAGCGAGCTCTGCTGAGCATTCGCCGATTGGTTGCGTGGCTTGCCAAGATGGCCGTGCCAGGCAGCCAGTGCGCATCCCAGAGCACCACCCGCATCCCCGGCCGCCGGCTGGATCCATAGATCACTAAAACTGCTCTCGCGGAGAATCCGGCCGTTGGCCACGCAGTTCAATGCAACGCCTCCGGCCAGGCAAAGATTCTTCTCACCTGTTTCCTCACGAGCGTAACGACACATTGCAAGCAGGGCGTCCTCGGCGACCTTCTGAACCGAGCAGGCGAGATCCTGATGCTTCTCGGTCAGCGGAGTCCCTGGTTGTCGAGGCGGACCTCCGAACAGCCGGTGGAATTGTCCCGACGTCATTTCGAGACCTACTTCGTAGTTGAAGTAGCGTGGATTGAGCTTGAAAGCCCCGTTTTCACTGAAGTGAATCAGGTGCTCGCGGATCTGTGCCTCGTAGACCGGCTTACCGTAAGCCGCCAGCCCCATCACCTTGTATTCCCCGGAGTTCACCTCGAATCCAAGGTACTGGGTGAAGGCCGTGTAGAGAAGACCCAGGGAGTGCGGGAAACGCAGCTCGCGGTCGAGTTCGATGCGATTGTCGCGGCCTCTTCCCAAAGCCGTCGTCGTCCACTCTCCCACGCCGTCGACGGTCAGGATAGCCGCCGACTGAAAGGGCGAAGGATAGAAGGCCGCAGCCGCGTGGGATTCATGGTGTTCCGCGAAAAGGATCGTGCCGGAAAAATCCAGCTTCTTTCGAATGTGGTCCTTCACCCACATTTTTTCTTTGAACAGCGCGGGCATCGCTTTGAGATATGAACGAAGACCTCGCGGGTAGTTCCTGACGTAGGTGTCCAACAGGCGCTCCATCTTCAGGAAGGGCTTCTCATAGAAGACAACGAAGTCGATGTCACGAATCAAGCAGTTCCCAACGCGCAGGGCAGCCGAAACGGCCTGAGTCGGAAACGCGCTGTCGTGCTTCCGCCTGGTGAAGCGCTCCTCTTGCAGGGCGGCAACCACGCGTCCGTCTTCGACGAGGCAGGCCGCGCTATCGTGGTAGTAAGCCGAAATCCCCAGAATTCTCGTCATGTCAGTTCGTGGACAAATCAGACGTTCTTCGAGTGGCCGTTCCATTTCCCTCCGGCTGCGCCGCGGCCTTCAGCATCTGGTCGGCCAGGTGCTGGTACATGGCCTCGCCCACAACATGATTGCCTTCGGCTGTCATGTGGGCGAAATCGTAGTACAGGTCCTTCCCGCCGCCTTTGGCCACCGGCTCGGTCAGATCGATGAACGGCAGGCCGCTTTCGCGCGCCTGCGTCAGCCCCCTGTGCATCAGGTCGGTCGCGTAGCTGCGCCACGGCTGCGGTTCATCAAACATGTAGCGCGACGGGAAAACGAGAAGCATGAAGGGGACCCCTCGCTCCGTGCAGATGTCGCGTAAGCCCTGCAGGGAATTGAACGCTTTGTACCAACCGGAAGCAAGCCGCTTTTCGTCAAGAACGTAACGGTCGAACCCGAGATGGTAGTATGTGACCCCCTTCGGGCCTTCGCTCTTGAACGGTTCCTGTGGCGAGATACGCTGCAATAAGTTGAGAGTGCGCCGGAGCAGATCGGTGTACAAGTAGGTCTTTTCGAAGCAATACCCGCCAATCGCGCAGGTGGCTAGCATATTCCCGTCCCAGCCCACCACGTAGCGTCCCCCCACCAGTTTCGCAGCACGGTGCGGCCTCTTGGGGTCCTCCACCCAGTTGACCATCGCCTCGTTGGTGACCACCGTGCACATCTCGGCATCGACAATGATCATGTCGAATTCGAGCTCGGTCGCCTCATTGCGCAACCAGACGTAGTAGCCGGAGGGGCCGTAACCCTGTCCTGAAGCGTTGACGACATGGAATTTGCGTCCCGGATTTCTCGGATCCTCGTTCAACCGTCGCTCGAGAACCTTCGTGTAGTGATCGCTCGCGGCGATGCCCAGGCCGAAGCCAATCGAGTCGCCGAGCGCGAGAACACGAAATTCGTTGGGAGAAGGTTTGAGGCCGAAGTCCGGCTCGTCCCGAAAACCGAAACGGTTCGTTTTGAACGGGACCTTCCAGAACGTTCCCTGG
Source organism: uncultured Acidobacteriota bacterium (assembly GCA_964421755.1). GTDB lineage: Bacteria > Acidobacteriota > UBA6911 > RPQK01 > RPQK01 > CAVUUN01. The sequence continues at coordinate 1,995 of CAYQYP010000273.1, read as the reverse complement.
TAGTTGCCCCGGAACTTGATCGGCATGTAGGCGCGCTCTTCGACGTGATCGCGCCGCTCCTGTGACGAGCTTAGAATCGAGTAGCGTAACAGGAGCTCCGCCGTGACCAGCACAACGGCCACGACTGTGATTCCTAGTCCCAGGGCCAGCAACCGCAGTTTCGTCGTCCGTTTCATCATTGTCTCTGGCTTATAACCGTGAAGAAGCCACCCTCCTGGTGCCCAGTGAATGTCATCGCCATTTCAATGAGACCGCGTTCAAGGCTTCGACCTGGGCGTTCATACTCGAACAACTTCTCATCGGCCGCAAAACGTGACCCGATGCGGGTCTTGGGTATGCTCTTAACAAACCGTAACCTGTTCGGCTCCAGCCACCGCAGGATGTCCCCGATCGTGTATTTCAGCTCATGCGGATGCTTGTACTGATCCGCGAACCAGGCCGCACGCCGCGCTGCGCCCAACCCCTTCAAGCGCGGGTCCAGGAATTGCAGCCGGTTCCCGGTCACTCGGAAGGCCAGCCGTCGGAAATCGGTTAGAAGCCTGCCGTATGTATGGTACAGGCCAATGATCAGGTAACCGCCCGGCTTTACGAGACGGGCAATCGTCGAGAAGGCCTTATAGGTATCGCTCGTGCTGTGGAGCACGCCATTCGAGATCACCACGTCGAATGAGGCTTCCGGAAACACCGGTCGGAAGAGGTTCATCTGCACGAAGTGAACGTTTTGAAGCTGGTTACTCTGCTTGAAGTTGTTAGCCAGCCGCAGAGAATTCAGACAAATATCGGTTCCAAAGACCGTCCGGTGGGCGATTCCAAGGAAGTTCGAGAGCTGACCCGTTCCGCACCCGCATTCCAGGACCCGGATGCCGAAAGGCAACTGCTGATCCAGGAGATGGGCAAATCGTCCGCGCCGGGCTTTTTCGATCAGGCTGCCGACGTTGTCCGTATCCTCGTAGTTGGGAAACGGCGTTTCTTCATAGAACGCCCGTACCATGGCGGTGACATCACGCTTGAACATGCCCGGGTCGGTGGGCGCGAACATCAGTGGGATTCCGTTGTCAACGGCGAAGGCGACCCGGCAGGACTGGCACTCCAATCCACCGTTGGCGGCAACGGGACGACTGCCGCACCGTGGACAGACGAGCAGGTGCAGGTATCGCAAGTAATCTTCCACCACCGTTTTCGTTTGATCGAGACTCAAATTCCCTACTTATTTCTAGAACAGGGTGTAGATGAAGGGAGCGACTGCCGAAGACTCCGAAAAGACCAGCAGGATACCGATGAAGAGCAGAAAGACCGTGATCGGGACCATCCACCAGAGCTTTCGAGCCCAGATGAATTCAAACAACTCCCTGACTATCTCGAACTTCGCCATCCGTGCATCCTAGCAAAGATGGGTCCGGGTTCACAATAACAGGGCGGCTGCGGAAAGCGGGAGACGGGGAGAGGGGGAGACAAGGAGAGAGTCAAGGAGACAAGGAGACAAGGAGAGCGTAGGTCCGACTTCCAAGTCGGACCCACGGAGTTTATACATTTACAGCCGGCTGCGACCGCCTTCGGCCTGAAAGGCCGAGACATAATAGCCCGGGGTGGAGCGCTTTTTGCGTAGCCCCGGGCCAGGTCAGCAACGAGCTCAAGCCCTGAAAGGGCGGGAGAGAAAGCACTCCGCTCCAGGGGTCTCAATCCCACACGTAGCGCTCATCGTACGCGACCTGGTACTTCTGCAGGAATCGTCGGTATTCGTCTTGGAAAGTTCTCCTCCGGTGGTGTTCGGCCTGCTTGGCGATGTACGCAGTTACCCGGAACACTTCAGATTGGGATACAGAGAAACCGCAGTTGTGCCAATGACTGTGACATGGTCCGTCGCTCCTCCGTGCAGGCATCTTACGCCCTTTCAGGGCTCCGCTCTACGACCCGTCTGAAGCCCGGGGCTACGCAAAAAACGCTCGCCCCGGGCTATTATGTCTCGGCCTTTCAGGCCGAAGAATGTAAAATCTC
>CAYQYP010000272.1:0-3994 GCA_964421755.1 uncultured Acidobacteriota bacterium | reverse complement strand
CGCTGATGCGTTTAGGGACCTTGCCAGCTATACGACTTTGACGGCATTCACCGAGTCGCTTGGCGCTGTCTGTCGATCTGGCTAAAAGAGCGATCCTGCGATATTGTCGGAACGATCGGGAGGAGGCACTTTGATGAGGACAGCCCGAATGGGGACACAGTTCAATCGTCGTTCATTCTTGAGGGGCGCCGGTTCTGCGACGGGGCTCGCCGTTCTCTCGCGGCGTTTGATCGCGGGCAGCGGGGAAACGCCGCCTAGCGAGACGGTCCGCATGGCGGTGGTCGGCATCGGCGGGCAGGGGCGTTTCGACGTGAATGCGCTGGGGGATCAGGGCCAGGTGATCGCTTACGCGGATGTGGACCCGCGCATGATCGAGAAGGCGCGTGCGATGCTGCCGCAGGCCAAAGCTTTCGAGGACTACCGCGAGATGTACGACAAGATGGGGAAAGATATCGACGCGGTCATCGTCGCGACACCGGACCACTGGCACGCCCTGCCCGCTCTGGAGGCCATGCAGCGCGGCAAGCACGTTTACGTCGAGAAGCCGCTCGCGCGCACGATCTGGGAGGTGCGTCGGCTGATGGCTGCGGCCCTGAAGTACAACGTCGTCACGCAGATGGGCAACCAGGGCCATTCTCTGGAGAGCAACCGGGTCTTTGCGGCGTGGGTTCAGAAGGGGCTTTTGGGGCGGATCAGAGAGGTGCACACCTGGACCACGATGCGGCTGCTCTCCTCCAAGAGCAAGCTTGCCGACATCGCCCGCCAGGAGGGGCTGCCGGCGGGGCTCAACTGGGACAAGTGGGTCGGTCCTGCCGAGTTCCATCCGTACAGCAGGTGGTTCATGCCGAACCTCTGGCGCGCGTGGACGCCATTTGGCACGGGGACTCCGGGCGACTGGGGTTGTCACCTGCTGGACCCGATCTTCACAGCAATGGACCTCAGGGCGCCTAAGAACATCATGGCCGAGGTTGCGCCGGGCTGGGATCCCAGGACCGACCGGCTGGCGTTTCCCGATGCCAGCCGCGTTACCTTCGAGTACGAACTGCCGAACCGCCAGACGCTGAAGGTGCTGTGGCACGATGGCGAATTCTGCAACGAAGTGCCGCGTCCGTCGATGCTGGAGGAGGGGCGTGACCTCGGCAACAAGTTGAAACAGGACGCGAGTTGGAACGCGGGGGCTGTGGTGTACGGCACCGAGAACACGGTGACGTACGGTTCCCACGGTGCCGCCTCCTGTCGCGTGATCCCCGAGGAGAAGATGCGCGATCTGATCCGGACCAAAGCTTTGTCCGAGCTCAAAAACCTCGGCATCGGCGATCACTTCCACGACTTTGTCACGGCCATCAAGACCGGGAGGCAGGCGGGCAGCCGTTTTGCCTTCGCTGGTGTGCTGACCGAAGCGGCACTGCTGGGGTCGATCGCAATCCGTAATCCGGGTGTGAAGCTGGATTGGGACGCGGCGAATATGATCATCACGAACAGTAAGGAGGCGAATGCGATGGTGACGCCGGAGTACCGCAAAGGATATGACTTGAAGGGGTTCTGATACAACCACACAGGGAGCGAAAGTGAGGTCATGCTCGATGCGAAATCGAATGGAGGCGCGCACGACAGCGAGAGAAGCGAGCGAGAGTAAGCGGACCACCTGACTCGCTCCACTGCTTCGTGTTTAAACCTATCGACTTGGCGAATGATTGGTGGTCCGCTTACTCTCGCTCACTGCCGTTCGCTTTCGTGCGCGGCTCTTTTCGATCTCGCCCTCCGCACGACATCAGCCCATAACAAGTCCGTCAATACCTGTGGGCCGAACGCACTTCCCCGACCCTTTTCAACACCCTCACTGCGAGCGCGCGAAGCCCTCAGCTTACTGCTTGTCGAGCTGCGTCGGGGAGGTTTCGTATTGCTCCAGCTCCCGGACCCAGATGTTGCGGAACCGCACCGGGTTGCCGTGGTCCTGAAGCTGTAGCGAGCCCTGCGCCATCGGCACATAAGGCGCGATTCTCTTGTGCCCGGTTGGGCCCATCAGCTCCCGTTTTTCATGCAGCAGAACCCCGTTGTGAAACACCGTCGCGGTGGCCGCCTTCACCAGCTTGTCGCCTTCGAAGCGCGGCATGTGATAGACGATGTCGTAGTACTGCCATTCGCCCGGCTTGCGGCAGGCATTAACCAGTGGCGGATACTGGCCGTAAAGCGCTCCGCACTGACCGTCGGCGTAACTCTTGTTGTCGTAGCTGTCCAGCACCTGGACCTCGAACCTGCCGTCGCCGAAGAATACGCCGCTATTGCCGCGCCCCTGGCTGTTGCCGCTCGGTGGGGTCGGGCAGGCAAACTCGATGTGCAGTTGCACGTCGCCGAATTTCTGCTTGGTTCGGACGTAGCCGGACTTCGGAACGCACTCCATCGCCCCGTCCACGACCCTCCACTTGGTCGGCTGCCCCTTCTGGTCTTCCCAGAGGGCAATGTCCGACTCCTTGCCGGAGAAGAGGACGATGGCGTCCGCCGGCGGCTCGCCCGGGTTGGCTGCGGGACCGATCACCGCGGGCCGCGGCCGCGTGTCGTCGTGAATGTGCCACTTTGTGCCGGGGATCAACGGGGTGTCCATGTAGCCCGTCGGGGCAGGCCTGGGCGTGGCAGGCGGCTGGGCCGCTTGGGTTGTTTCGCCTGTTTGCGTGCCGGCTTGGCTCGCATTGCCCGTCTGGGCCAAAACCGCCATCGCCGCGAGCGCCAGGCAGAGAAGAACGGCGCCAAACAAGTAATTTTTCATCGTCTTGACTCCTTCGTTTCTGGTTCGGGGGCCACTTCAGGGCATTGTGCCATACAGGCATAAGTTCCCAAAATCTTTCAAATCCGCCCTCGTCGGCGAGCAAGGACTTTATCCACGCTTGTAACACGAAGCAACACGAAGAACGACCCTGCCAGGAGAGAGAATGTCACGCCGGGGTTTCCCGCAGTAAAGTCGATCCGTTCGTTCCTCCCGTTGCTATAATCCGTCGAATATGACCAGCACGCTGTTCCGTTCAGCCCTTTTAGCGTTAACCCTCCTGCCGGCCCTCGCAGCAGACAAGCCCGAGCTCTGGTATGACAAGCCCGCAACCAGTTGGACCGAGGCGCTGCCCATCGGCAATGGGCGCATGGGTGCGATGATCTTCGGCGGCACCGCCGAAGATCGCATCCAGTTCAACGAGGCCACGATCTGGACCGGGAAGCCGCATGAGTATCATCACGAGGGCGCTGTGAAGTTTCTGCCGGTGCTGCGTGACCTGGCCAACGAGAGCCGCCGCCTGGACATCGTGGCCGAGCAGCTGACCAGGGACGGCCGGGAGGCTGAGGCTGAAGCAAAGCGCAAAGCCGCGAGCGCAAAGCAGAAAGAGGCCGAGGCCATCGGGCGCAGAGAGTTCATGAGCGTTCCTCTCCGCCAAAAGGCGTATCAGCCGTTTGGTGATCTGCGGATTTCGTTTCCGGTGTATCCGGATGTGACCGGGTATCGGCGGGATCTGGATCTTGACACGGCCGTGGCCCGGGTGACCTATCACGCCAGCGGCGCGACGTTTACGCGGGAGTGTTTTGCCACGTTTCCCGACCAGGCGATTGTCTGGCGGGTCACGTCGGACCAGCCGGGCCGGGTGACTTTCACGGCGAAGCTGGACAGCCCGCATAAGTCGGCCAAGACGGCGGTGCTTGAGAACGGTCAACTCGCACTGTCCGGCGAGGTCGAGACCGGGGGCGTGGGATTTGAAGCGCGATTGAAGGTCGTGGCGAAAGGGGGAAAGGTCACGCTCGGTGACGGCGGGATCACCGTGGAGAACGCCGATTCCGCGATGCTTGTGCTTGCCGGGGCGAGCAGCGTCAAGAATTTCGCGGACATCAGCGCCGATCCGGCAGCCCGCTGCGCGGTTACACTGGAGGCGGTCCGGAAAAAGGATTTCGCGAAGTTGCTCGAGGCGCACGTGGCCGATCATCAGGCCTTGTTCCGGCGTGTGTCGCTGGATCTGGG
>CAYQYP010000271.1:0-33958 GCA_964421755.1 uncultured Acidobacteriota bacterium | reverse complement strand
GCGGCGGTGTACAATAATGCCCCATCATGAAAGCCGCCAGACTCTACGGACCGAAAGACATCCGCATCGACGACGTTGCCGCACCGCCTGAGCCCCGTCCGGGGGAAGTGCTACTGCGGGTCAAAGCAACCGGCATCTGTGGATCGGACCTGCACTCCTACATGGACGCCCGGATTGGTGATATAGCTCTCGAGTCTCCGCTTGTCCTCGGCCACGAATTCGCCGGGGAGATCATCGCCTGTGGCAGGGGTGCGTCCGACGGCAACGACGATCCCCTGGTTGATGGCCAACGCGTGGCAGTGGATCCCGCGACCCCGTGCCATCGGTGCGAGTTCTGCGAGCGCGGGCATCCGAACCTCTGCCGGCGCCTGCATTTCTGCGGCCTCTGGCCGGACGACGGCTCCTTGCGCGAGTTCATGCTCGTTCCCTCGCGCAGTTGCTATCCGCTTCCGGATTCGATCGACGACGTCGGAGGCGCGTTGCTTGAGCCCCTTGGAATTGCACTTCACGCTGTGGACCTCGCTCACGTCCGTGTGGCCGAGAGCGCAGCTGTTTTGGGCGCGGGTCCAATCGGGCTGCTGATCCTCAAAATCGCTTTGCTCGCCGGCGCTGGTCCGGTCTTCGTGACCGATCGGCTTCCCTGGCGACTGGAACTGGCCCGGTGCTTCGGCGGGATCCCTGTCGACATCAACCGAAGAGACCCGGGGCAGGAGATTGCCCGACAGACCGCAGGACGCGGTGTGGACGTGGTTTTCGAGGCAGCGTGGGGAGCCGAGACAGTTGCGCAATCCGCCGAGCTTGCCTGCCTGGGCGGACGGATCGTCCTGGTCGGCATTCCTTCCGAAGACGCGCTGATGATGCGCGCCTCGCCGGCCCGTCGCAAAGGCTTGACGGTCAAGTTTTCCCGCCGCATGAAGCACACCTACCCGAGGGCGCTCTCGCTTGTCTCAGGCGGCGCCGTCTCGTTCGATGGGCTGGTCAGCCATCGCTTCCGCCTGGATCAGGCGCCTGAAGCGTTCGCGCAGAACCTCAAATATCTTGACGGAATCGTCAAGGCAGTTATCGTTCCCTGAAAGGCAACGTCTTCCGTGATTTCCGTGTGTCCGTGCCTTTTTCCGTGATTTCCGTGTCACTGAACTTTTGCGCGCGCTTCTCCGTACTCGCACGATATACTGACCGGTAAACATGAAAACGGACGCGCTAGGGGGACGTGAAACCATACGGGCGGTGGCGACTATGTTGTTCGCCACCAAGGGCTTTGCGGCGACGAGCACCCGGGAAATCTGCCAGGAGGCAGGGGTGACGAAGCCCGTCCTCTATTACCATTTCGGCAACAAGGAACACCTCTATAAGGAAATCATTTTCGACGCGTTCAACGACTACGTGAAGGAACTCGACCGGTTTGCCTCCGGGGACGGTCCGGTTACGGATCGACTGAAACACCTGCTGGCCGCCATTTTCAAGTACACGACCCGACGGCCCGAACAAGCCAAGCTGGCCTTTCGAATGGTGTTCGCGCCGGAGGAAGCGTGCCCCGTCGTCAATCTCATTGAGCTGGCCGAGATCGACGAGAAGTTGATTGAGAAGATCGTTCGCCAGGGCATCCAGCGCGACGAGCTGGATGGCGATCCTGTCTCGATCAGCCACGCGCTTATCGGACTGGTTCGCTTCTATATGATGAGCTACCTGGTCACTAAACAGCCCAATCTTGATACTGCGTTGGCTTCCCAGGTCGTGGATCTGCTGGTCCGTGGTTTTGGGAAAGCTACCGATCGGTAAAGCCTATGATCAGTTTCAGATTCACTTATTTATCAACAGCTATCATTTTGATCGCCCTCGCCTGCCCCGTCGTGGGACAGTTGGCGGCGGAGAAGCAGTCCCTGACGCTGGAGGAGGCCGTCAACCTGGCCATGGAGCGGAATCCTCAAATCCTGACCGCCCGGGCGCGAACCGACGTCCTCGAGGGGCAGATCAAGCAGGTGAAGTCTCAGGCATTCCCGAGCATCAACCTGAACGGCACTGGCGTCCGATGGCGGGACCCGGCCTTCTTGAATTCGTCGAGTTTCGACGATATTCCGGCCGAATTCAGAGACGCAATGGTTCCGAGAGGCGCCAACCTGTTCGACTACAACGTGAACGTGGCTCAGCCCATCTACACCGCCGGGAAAGTGGGCACCGCACTGCAGCTGGCCAAGCTGGAGCGCGAAGGTGTCGGCATCGACGTAACCAAGATCGAACAGGATATTCGGGTGCAGGTTGTTCGCGCCTTCTACGGCGTCCTCTTGTCGAAAAAGCACCTGGAGATCGCGCAGGACACCATTAAGCAACGCGAGCGGCATCTCGATATGGCCCGGACCCGCTTTCGGGGCGGCGTCGCAACCGAGGTCGACGTGTTGCGCTCGGAAGTCAGCGTGGCCAATGCAAGGCCAGAGGTTTTGAGGGCTGAAAACGGTGTCCGTTACGCCCGATCGTTGCTCAACAATCTGATGGCCAGGCCGACCGACTTCCCGACGGACGTGGTAGGCGAGCTTATCTACATCGATGCCGAAAAGAGCGGCATCCAGGAAGTCGTCGAGAAGGCCTATTCCGGCCGAGCCGAGCTCCAGCGCCTGCGGCTCAACGAGAAGGAGGCCGAGGCGCAGCGCAAGCTCGCCAATGCCGAGAGCCGGATGCGGGTCGATTTGAATGCCCGCTACGGTTTCTCATCACGCCTGACGAGCAACCTGGTTGACCCGACCTTTACGAGCTGGATGTTCACGTTGAATTTTCAGCTGCCCCTGTTCGACGGCGGGCGCCGAGCCGGACTGGTCGAGCAGGCGATCGCGGGCGAACGAATTGCCCGACTGACACGATCGCAGGTTCAGGACGCCATCAGCCTGGAAGCCCAAACCGCCATCGACGAGCTCCACCGGGCAGACCAGACAGTCCAGGCCGCGCGCGCAAGCGTCAAGGAGGCGGAGCGAGTCCTGACCATGATGGAGCAGAACTACAACTACGGAGCGGCCACCACGCTCGATGTCCAGGATTCTCAGACTGCGGTATCGGTGGCCCGCTTGAACCTTTATCAGAGCCTTCACGACCACACGGTCGCGCGAGCACAGCTGCGTTATGTCATGGGAGACGATCCATTGGAGAGCAATCATGCCCAGAATAAAATCAACCCATAACAATCTCGACTCGGTTCGATTCAACGTAGGTCCGACTTCCAAATCGGACATCGAGACCCGGTCCGGGCGAGAATCTATCGGCTGTTCGGAGATGTCCGACTTCGGACTTACCCCTCGCACCGGGGCGGTTGTGCCGGTCTTTCTGCTATGCCTTCTCCTGGCGTTGCCGTCCTGTGCCCGAGAAGCGGAATCCTCAACGAAGCCCGCGGCCGAGGCGCCGGTGTTCCTTTCGGTGAAAGCGGTCAAGATCGAACCGGCCAAGCTGCTTCATAAAGTGGAAATCACCGGCACGCTGGTTTCTTCCGACGCGGTGGACCTGAAGACCGAATTCCCCGGAAAGCTGGTCGCCATCACAAAAGAAGAGGGCGACTACATCCGGCAAGGTGAAGTCGTGGCCCAACTCGATCCCGCCAACCCGAAACTGGCGGTCGATCAGGCTGAGGCAAACCTTCAGACGGCCGTCGCTGCGCTGGAGCGTGGAAAGGTGATGGAGGAACACGCCCGCATCGAGGATGAGCGGGCGCGCAATCTGCTCCAGTCCGGCGGAATCACGGATCGTGATCTCCAGGCTGCACAGACAGCCCTCAAGGATGCGCGTGCACAGGTCAGACTCGCCGAGGCGCAGATCGAACAGGCTCGCCAGATGCTCGCGCAGGCGAAGAAGCGGCTGGAGGACTGCTCGATCGTCGCCCCCATTTCCGGCGAAGTGGAGCGCAAGTTCCTCAACCGCGGAAGTTACCTCGATGGCGGCGCCATCCTGTACCGGATCGTTGACAATAGCCGGCTCGAGCTCGAAACGAACGTCCCAGCCGCCGAGCTGTCCAGGCTGAAACGCGGACAGCAGGTGCTGTTCAGCGTCTCGTCTTACCCGGCCGAGCAGTTCGAGGGGCGAGTCCAGAGCATCAACCCGGCGGTGGTGTCTCAGAATCGCGCGCTGCTCCTCCAGGTGACCGTGCCAAACCCAGGCGGAAAACTCAAGGCAGGCATGTTCGCCCGGGGAGCGATCGTGACGGGCAGTTCCGCTGAGGCGTTGATGGTTCCAGCCAACGCCGTCTGGCGCCGTCCCAACCAGGCGCCTTTCGTCTACGTGGTCGAACAAAACCAGGCACGGAAGCGCGAGGTGGGCATTGGTATCGAACAACCCGAAGGAATTGAAATCTCAAAGGGCCTGAACCCCGGAGACATCGTCGTGTCCGAGCAGTACTTGGAGCTCGCGGATGGATCCAAAGTCTCGCCTCTCTTATAGGTCTTTATGCTGCTCTCAAATTTGTCGGTACGCCAACCTGTCTTCGCCACGATGATGATCGTGTCCCTGGTAGTTCTCGGGATCGTCTCGTATTTCGAGCTGAAGGTTGACCTTTTCCCGAACGTCGACATCCCGGTCGTCAGCATTACGACCATCTATCCGGGGGTCGCCCCGGAGACCGTCGAGACCGAAGTGACGCGTCGAATCGAGGAGGCAGTCAACCCCATCGGCGGCATCAAACACGTCGATTCCGTGACGACTGAGGGAGTCTCGTCGGTCGTCGTCGAATTCCAGTTGGACAAGAACATCAACACGGCGCTGCAAGAGATTCAAAACAAGCTGAACGCGATCCGCAGCGAATTTCCGCAGGACGTAGAAGACCCGATCCTCCAGCAGATCAGGCTGGAAGATCTACCGATCATTTCGATCGCGATACTCTCGCCGACGCTTGATGCCAAAGCGCTTACAACGCTGACCGAAAAGGTCATCAAGAAGCGGCTCGAGAACATATCTGGAGTCGGTCAGGTGCGCCTTGTCGGCGAGGCACGAAGAGAAGTGCAGATCCTGGTCGACCGCGACAAGCTGGAATCGTATGGCTTGACCTACGCCGAAGTCATGGGTGCGATGCAGCGCGAGAACCTGGACGTCCCCGCCGGAAAACTTGAAAAAGGCGCCCGCGAGTCGCTGGTTCGCATAGCGGGCCGAGTCAAGGATGTGCCCGATTTTCGGCAGCTCATCGTATCCGAAAAAAACGGCTATCCGATTCGCCTGTCCGACATTGGGACCGTGGAAGACGGGATAGAGGAACAGACGAATTTCTCGCTCCTGGATGGCGAACCGGCCGTTGCCGTGGAAATCCAGAAGCAGACCGGGGCCAATACCGTCGAAGTCGCCGACCGGATCAAGGAAGGAATGGAGAAGATGCGGGGGCAGCTTCCGACCGGAGTCGAGCTGCGCGTTGTGCGGGACAACTCGGTTTTCATTGTGGAATCGGTTGAGGACGTGAAGACCACCTTGATCCTCGGGGCAATTCTGACCGTCCTGGTCGTCTTCGCATTTCTCAACAGCTGGAGGAGCACGGTCATTACCGGCCTCACTCTGCCGGTAGCGGTTATCTCGGCGTTCACCGTGATGAACATGCTCGGGTTCACCCTGAACGTGCTCACCCTGATGGGCCTTTCCCTCGCGATCGGCATGCTTATCGACGATGCCATCGTCGTCCGGGAAAACATTGTTCGCCATATGGAGCAAGGCAAGGACCACCTTCGAGCCGCTATGGAGGGCACGAACGAAATCGGTCTCGCCGTCATGGCGACAACCTTCTCAATCATGGCCGTTTTCGTCCCCGTCGCCTTCATGGGCGGGATCATCGGGCGCTTCTTCTACCAGTTCGGAATGACGGTCGGTTTTGCGGTCCTCGTTTCCCTGTTTGTTTCGTTCACGCTGGACCCGATGCTCTCCTCGCGATGGTACGACCCGGCCGTCGAGACGCATGGCCGCCGTTGGCTGCTGGCCAGGATGCTCAACCGGTTCAACGAGTCGATCGTGGGGCTCCAGACAGTGCTGGCCGGCGTCCTCGGATGGTCGCTGCGGCACCGGTTCATCGTCCTGTTGATCGGAGTTGCGGCAATCGTCGGCAGTTTCAAGATGATGGGCCAGATTGGCGGCAGCTTCATGCCGGATGCCGATCAAGGTGAGATGCAAGTCTCCTACAAGGCGCCACCCGGAACGACGCTGGCCGAGAGCGCCGTCGTCGCCCGCCGCCTTACGGACATGCTGAAGAAGTACCCGGAGATCGATTACACCTTTACAACCATCGGGGCTGGCGGCGTGACTCCCGTGAACCAGGGTGCCATCTACGTGAAACTGAAGCACAAGGATGAGCGCGAAAAGACCGACCTTGACCTGCGCAAGGATATTCGAACGGAACTGACAAACTGGAAGGGCCTGCGTTCGAGCGTTGAGCAGGCCGAACAGATGGGCGATGCACGACCGATTCAGATCAGCGTCCGGGGAACGGACTTGAACGTGATCAATCGAGTTGCGGCCCAGGTCATCCAGAACGTCAGGTCGACCGCTGGTGCCACCGACGTAGACACAACCCTTGAGGACCCTCGGCCGGAAGTCCGGGTCAACCTCGATCGGAAGGCGGCCTCGGACCTTGGATTGAATCTCGGGACGGTGGCTGCAACAGTTCGCGGGCTGGTGGCTGGCGAGGTGGTTTCGCAATATCAGGATCCCGACGGCGACGCCTACGATGTCCGGCTGCGCCTGAATCAGGACCAACGCCGCCTGCGTAGCGACCTGGACCAGATTTACGTGCCGGTCCTGAACGCGGCGATGCTTTCAGGGGTGAACGGACGAGGGAGCACCTCGGTACCGTTGTCACAGGTCGCAAGCCTCGAAGAATCCCAGGCACCTTCCCTGATCCGGCGCCGGGATCTGATGCGCGAGGTGCGCGTTGTTGCTTCGATTCAGGACCGCGCGCTCGGCGATGTCATCAACGACATCAGGGCTAAAAACGCCGAGATCCAGCTGCCGGCCGGGATTTCCGTAGACTACACCGGTCAGGCCGAGGATCTGCGTGAGACGTTCTACTACATGTTCAGGGCCCTGATCATGGCGATCATATTCATCTACGCGATCCTCGCCTCGCAGTTCAGGAGCTTCTTCCATCCGCTGGCGATTATGCTTTCGCTGCCGCTGTCGCTGCTGGGGGTCGCAATCGCGCTGCTGGCAACCAATGACACACTGAACATCATGAGCATGATCGGCTTGATCATGTTGATGGGCCTCGTCACCAAGAACGCAATCCTGCTCATCGACTACGCGAACAGGCTCCAGCGCGAGGGTGAGACCCGCGTGGTGGCACTGATCACGGCTGCCAAGGTCAGGCTGCGGCCGATCATCATGACGACACTGGCCATGATCTTCGGAATGCTGCCTTTGGCCTTTGAGATCGGTGAAGGTGCAGAGTTCCGGTCCCCGATGGCCCGCGCAGTCATCGGCGGACTGATCACGTCCACGCTGTTGACGCTGGTCATGGTCCCGGTCGTGTACACGTTCTTCGACGATTGGGCGGCACGGATGCGTCGCTGGTGGCACCGCGGCACCCCAAAGGAGACCATGGTTTACGACGAGGAGCCGGTGCCCGAAGCGAGGATGGTGGGAATCGAGTAGGTTCTCGGTTTTGCGGTTCAGGGTTATCCGGTTATCCGGTTCTAACCCTGAACCGTCTCACACGGATTTCTCACACGGGCAGGCGGTTTTTTCCTTCGGAGCCGCGCACGCAGCGCTTTTCAGCGGAGTAAGCGGGTTCTCGATGGCAAGTGCGCCCCCTGGTGCTCGGAAAACCCGCTTACCGCTGAAAAGCGCTGCGAGGGTGTTGAAAAGGTGGGAGAGCGCGTCCGACCGGCGGCTTATTGACATTTTTCAACGCCGAAGGCGTTGCGTAGCAAAGCCCGGGGTTGCCCGCGTTTTTCCGCGGGAAACCCCGGGTTGACACCGGGAAAGATACAACCCTGAAAGGGTTGCGTAGTGCGGTACACAACCCTTTCAGGGTTGAACGCCCACACCCCGCCCCCGTCCCAGGGTTTCCCGCACACAACGCGGGCAACCCTGGGCTTTACTACGTGACCCCGTTGGGGTCATTCGGCAATCCCCTCCGGGGATATAACACACTAGTTAACATTTTCAACACCCTCGCTGCGTGCGCGGCTCCGAAAAGACCGCCGGGCGGCACTTGTGAGAAGTCCGGGCTATCCTTGAACCGTGAACTCACTTCCCAAACACTTCGTTCCTGAGCAGCTTTTCCATGTCCCAAGGCGCCTTTTCGCCGCCCAGCCAGCGATGGAACCAATCGAGATGCGCATTGTAATAAAGCACCATCTCGTACCAGCTTGGCCAGTGACCGGCATTCGGGAGGACAATCAACCGCGATGACACGTTCATTTTTTGAAGCGCCGTGAAAAACTCGAGGCTCTGGGTGTACGGAACCCGGTAGTCGAGCTCACCGGTTATGACCAGGTTCGGAGTTTTGAAATTCGCGACATACTCCGACGGCGACCACTTCCGGAAATGCTCCGAATTCCAGGGCTGCCCGCAAAGATCCTTTTCGACGAACCACAATTCTTCCGTCGATCCGTACATGGCGGTCAGGTTGTAAAGGCCCATCATCGTCGCGATCGCTTTAAACCGGTTCGTGTGCCCTTCGAACCACATCATCATGTAGCCGCCGTACGACCAGCCCATGGCCCCCATCCGCGCCGAGTCGACGTACGGCAAGGCCGCCAGGCCGTCGGTCACCTTCATCAGATCCTGATACGCGCGCCCGCCCCAGTCGCAACCGATCGCATCGGTGAAATCCTGACCGTAGCCGGTTGACCCCGTGGGGTTCGCAAACGCCAGGACGTAGCCTTTGCCGGGGTAAACCTGCCAGTCGCCCCGGTAGGAATCCATCCACTGCTGTTGCGGGCCACCGTGTACATTCAGGATCAGCGGGTATTTCTTGGTCGGATCGAAACCGTGCGGCTTGACGATGAAGGTGTGAACCTTGTAGTCCCCCGCCCCCGGCAACCAGAGCTCTTCAGCGGGGCGGATGTCGACGTCAGCGGTGAGTTGCTTGTTGAAGTGCGTCAGCTGCCGGCGTCCCGTGTTGCCGACCTCGTGCACGAAGATCTCGGGCGGCTGGGCGACGCCCCTGCTGTTATACACGATTGTCTTCGCGTCCGGGCTCACCTTCCAGCCGGTGATCGTTGCGTGGGTGAGCAGCCGCGAAATCTTTCCGGCATCCAGGTCGAGCGCAAGAATCGGGTTGCGGCCCTGGTACTCGGCCTGAAAGTAAAGCCGCTTTGAGTCAGGCGCCCACTCGACCTCCGTAACCCAGTTGTCGAAGGTCTTCCGGTCCGTCAGGTAACGCACCGACTTTGTCTGTCTGTCGTACATGGCGATTCGAAAGAGATCGGACTCGTAGGCGGGCTTCTCCTGGCTTCGGTACGCGATGTAGCGGCCGTCAGGCGAATACAAGGGAGCACCGTCCCAACCGTCATTTGCCTCGGTGATGTTGATTGCGTCCGACTCTTTGACCTCGCCGTCGAGGGCGACGACCCAAAGATCGGCGTTGGTGGTCGACGCCTGGTCCTTTTCGCGGTTCGAGACGAAGCACAACTCCTTCGAATCGGGAGAGAAATCATAGCCACGGTCACCGGAGAGCGAAAAAGTAGGGCTGACCCACTGGCCCGGTGTGAGATCCTTCGCAACCTCGCCCGATTCGGCGTTCACCAGCAGGACATGGGCCGCCTTACCGTCGGCCCAGGACGTCCAGTGGCGGTAGAGCAGCGAATCGGCCATGTGCGCCTTGAGCTTACCTTCCTCCCAGGTCTTGCGGATCTTCTCGTTGCAGGCGCTATCGGAGCCGCATTCCGGAAAGACCTCCGCAGTGACGGCGATCCACTTCCCATCGGGTGACCAGGCGGGATCCGCGACTCCCATCGAGAATTTCGTCAGTTGTTTGGCCTCCCCGCCGTCCACCCGCATCGAAAACAACTGCGGGGTCCCGCCCTCACGCAAAGAGACGAAGATGAAACGGGTTCCGTCCGGGGAGAATACGGGGTTGCTGTCACGATTCTCACCGAACGTCATCTGGCGAAGATTGGAGCCATCCGCGTTCATCATCCAGATCTCCGACCAGCTCTTCGCTTCTTCGAGCTTGTACTTCTGCACTGAAAAGATAACGAGCTTGCCGTCGGGGCTGAAATCCGGGGCACCGGGTGAGACGGTCTTGTACACATCGGCAATATCAAACGCTCGTTTGCCGGATTGAGCGATCACAGGGCAAAGAATCAGGAGGAGCAATGGAAGCAGTGTAAGTTTTCTCATAGACACGAAGTCTATTGTAGCCTTTAGAATGGGGGCATGGGCGATACCACCCGCGTGAATTCTACCGATTCAACACCGGCGCCGACTCCCCAAGCAACGCGGGAGACGGGCGCCACGACAGCCAAACCGAGAGCCGAACGTCTGGTCTCTCTGGACGCCTTTCGCGGCCTGACGATAGCGGGGATGATCCTGGTTAACAACCCGGGCACCTGGGAGGCGGTCTATCCTCCGCTTCGGCACGCCGACTGGCACGGGTGGACGCCGACGGACCTGGTCTTTCCGTTCTTCCTGTTCATCATGGGGGTATCCGCCAATCTCTCGCTCTCGAAGCTCCGTGGTTCTTCTAGCAGCGCGATATATCTAAAGATCCTCCGGCGGACATTGATCATCTTCGGATTAGGCCTGTTCCTGAACGCTTTCCCCAATTTCGACCTTGGCGCCCTTCGGATCCCGGGGGTCCTCCAGAGAATCGCGATTGTCTACCTTGTCGTCTCGGTCATCGCGATCAACTTCCGGCTGAAGACCCAGGCGTGGATCGCGGCAGCGGCGCTGATCGTCTACTGGCTGCTGATGCGGTTCGTCCCCGTGCCGGGATTCGGCGCGGGCCAGCTGACGCCCGAGGGAAACCTGGCTACCTACATTGACAGCGCGCTGGTCCCCGGCAAGATGTACCGGGGGACGTGGGACCCGGAGGGAATCCTCAGCACCTTGCCTTCGATCGCGACGGGGTTGGCCGGGCTGCTTACCGGGTATCTGATCAAATCGAAGCTGGACAGGGTAACGATCGCCGGGTGGATGTTCGTCCTCGGGTGGGCAGGGATGCTCGCCGGTTGGATCTGGGGCATCTGGTTCCCGATCAACAAGAATATCTGGACAAGCTCCTACGTGCTGTTCACCGCCGGCGCCGCGCTCAACTGCCTCGGGGTTTGCTACTGGCTCATCGACTGCCATGGTTGGAAACGATGGGCCAAACCGGCTGTCGTTTTCGGAATGAATGCGATTGCGGTCTACGTAATGTCGGGCATCGTTGGCGACTTGATGGGGGTTTTGAAGGTCGGTTCGATCTCGCTCAGGCAGTGGCTCTACGAGACGCTGTTCGCCTCCTGGGCGGCCCCTCACAACGCCTCGCTGGCCTTTGCAATCGTCTACGTCGCCTTCTGGTGGCTGGTCATGAGCCTGTTCTACCGCCAGAAGTGGTTCATCAAGGTGTAAGCCGTCCGCCGGCCCTGCGCGCGCAGCGAGCTTCAGAACCGCGCCCGCAGCGAGGGTGTTGAAAATGTTCACTTCGCTGTTAATAGGCGGATAGACCGGCGAATTCCCGGCGGAGGGCGCGATCGAATCGCGATCGAATGGAGCCGCGCACGAGAGCGAGAGAAGCGAGCGAGAGTAAGCGGACCACCTGACTCGCTCCACTGCTTCGTGTTTCAATGTCTCAATTTAGCGAATGATTGGTGGTCCGCTTACTCTCGCTCACTGCCGTTCGCTTTCGTGCGCGGCTCCATTCGATCTCGCCCTCCGCACGACATCAGCCCATAACAAGTCCGTTAATACCTGTGGGCCGAACGCACTTCTCCGACTTTATGCAACACCCTCGCTGCGCGCGCGGCTCTGAAAGAATTGCGCTGGGTGTCCGCTTCCGCAATAATGCGTAGTCGCAATCAGGCTGAACTCAACACCAGGGGGAACGGTATGAATCGACGAAAACTCCTCACCACCGCCGGGCTCGCTACGGCAGGCATCCTGACGGGCAAAGCAAACGCCCGGCCCTTATTTCAGGCGCCGGAAACCGCCCGCCTCGATCCACTGAAGATCACCGATGTCCGCGCGATCCTGACCGCGCCCGCAGGCATCAGGCTCGTGGTCGTCAAGGTGGAGACAAACCAAACGGGCCTGTTCGGGCTTGGCTGCGCGACGTTCACGCAGAGGGCGCGCGTCGTCGAGACCGCAATCACGCAGTTCCTCAAACCGTTCCTGGTCGGGAAAGACCCTTCGCTGATCGAGGATACCTGGCAGTCCTCCTTCGTCAGTTCCTATTGGAGAAACGGACCGGTGCTGAACAACGCCATCAGCGGGGTTGACATGGCGTTGTGGGACATACTCGGCAAGAGGACAGGGATGCCTTTGTACCAGCTCTGGGGAGGGAAGGTGCGCCAGGCGGTCGATGTCTACCGCCACGCCTCGGGAGCCGACTTCGACAAGGTGACCGAGTCCGTCCAAAGGTTCAAGGACCAGGGCTACCGGTATATCCGGGCGCAGGTCGCAGTTCCGGGAACCTCGACCTACGGGACCTCGGGCGGCCGTCGCAACAGCAGCGAACCGGCAAACCGCCGGACCGAAGTGTGGGAGCCGGCGGCCTACGTGCGCCTGGTTCCGCGATTATTTGAGCACCTCCGCAAGACCGTTGGCGAGGAGGTTGAACTGCTCCACGATATCCACGAACGAGTGCCCCCGATCCTGGCGATCCAGATGGCGAAGGACCTGGAACCGTACCGGCTCTTCTTCCTGGAGGACCCTTTCTCACCCGAAGATGTCGGGTACTTCCGAAACCTGAGGGCCCAGACAAGCACACCGATCGCCATGGGGGAGCTCTTCAACAACACGAATGAATGGCTGCCGCTCGTGGCCGAGCGCCTGATCGATTTCATCCGCGTTCACATCTCGCAAGTCGGCGGGATCACCATGGCGAGGAAGATGGCCGCCGCGTGCGAGTTTTTCAGGGTGCGGACTGCCTGGCATGGTCCGGGGGACGTCTCACCCGTCGGGCACGCGGCAAACGTTCACCTGGATCTGGTCGTCCCGAATTTTGGCATTCAGGAGGCGCACGAGTTCAACCAGGCGGAGCAGGATGTCTTCCCCGGTTGCCCTGTGTTGAAGGACGGTTCCTACTATGCCAGCGACAAACCGGGGCTGGGAATCGATCTGGACGAGAAGCTGGCGGCGAAATTCCCGATCCGCGATGACCCCAGTTTCGATATGTTCTGGGGAAACGTCCGCCGGAAGGACGGAACGATCGTGACGCCGTAGGGGGCCGAGCAGGAAAGGACCTCAAGGACCTCAAGGACAACAACGACGACAAGGCAATAAGGATCGATCGCTCTTCGGTTCTTGTCCTTGGTGTCCTCGAGGTCCTTGAGGTCCTTGAAGGCGTCACTCCAGCGTTAATACCAAGGGAATCACGGTTACCTCCCCGAAATTCCCACGGGGCAAGACATTCAATATCCAAACCAGCGCATCCGGCTCGATCAATCCCTGACTGATATCCACGCTGGCGGCGGCGCACATCTGGCGCAGCATTTCCTCCTGGCTGAGGATCGGGCGATTGTCGAGGAAGCCGTTTTCCTCCAGGTAGCTGCGAAGTTTCGCGATCGTCTTTGTCTGGAATCGCGGCACCGCCCCCGCCTCAAGCTTTCCAATCAGCAGAGCCGCATTTCCTGCGCACTCACCTGCCAGCTGGCATACCTGTTCGAGGAAAGTAGAGCTAACCACCCCGGCGGCAGCAATCGTGTCACTGTCTACCGGCCTTCCCCGACCGTTTCGCCACAATCGACAAGCCGCCTCAATTGCTCTCGAGTGCGCCTCGGCTCTCCGGTACTCGTCTTCCGACAAGAGTAGAGAGCCGACGCTCTCAACCTGCGCTCTCAGGTGCCCCCAGGTCCTCAAATACCCGGACAGCAGCTGATGGACCAACTCGGGTTTGTCTATCACGTACCAGAGATGAAGCGACTCGACAGGAGAGAACGGGTCGAGGGCCGGAACCTTCAAAAGCTCGCCGTACTCGCCCCTTGTCATCCCCGCTGGCACGGGCAGCGGCGCCGGCCGGAAACCGTCGGCCGCCGAGTACGAGAGCGGAGCGCGCTCGAACAGCTGCAATTCGCGAATTGCGGCCAGGTCAAAAAACGCGCTTTCAACTTCGGCGTGATCGGCCAGCAGGGCCCGCCACTTCTGCACCTCGTCGGCCTGTGCCGTTACGTAGAACAGCTGGCGACCGGCAGCCGCCAGCTGCAGCAGGGTCCCGATCACCAGCTCGGCGCGCGATTCATCGCTATTGCCCAGCGTCTCGTCCAAGAACAGCGGCAACCGGCAATCCCTCTCCTGCTCCTCGACAAACGCCAGGCGGACGGCCATGAGGAGCTGGAGCCTGGTACCCTTGGAGAGCTCATCGAGCCCGTATCCCCGGCCGGTGGAGCACTCGATGGCCCGAAAGCCGGACGCCCCACCGGGCTCGAAATCCAGATCCCAATGGTGATGGGTAAAACTGGCGAACAAACGGGCTGCCCTGCGAAGCACGGCCGGCTGACTGGAGATCCGGGAACGGTCGTCAACGACGGAGACGAGGAGAGCACCGACAGCACGCGCGACTTCCTGCTCACGATTGGTCTGCAGCTCTTCTCGACAGCGTTCCAGCTCTGACAAAGCGGTCTGGATTTCAGTGCTCGCCTTCGCCGCCTGGACTCTTTCCTGAATCTGGGTCCGAAGGGTCAGGAGCTCTTCCAGTCTTTCCGCGTGGTTCTGACAATCCTGGCGCCGCGCCTGCAAGTCGAGCAGCGAGAGTCTGGCCAGGTTCAGGAAGCCGCTAGCTTCCGTCTCCGCCTTGCGGAGGTCATGCTCGGCTCGATCAAGGGCCCTTTCAGCGTCCCGGAAATCCGGCAGTTTCCGGAGCCATTGCTGGAGCGCCGGTTCGTCTTCGGAAGAGAGCCCGAAGCGCGCGAAGAGTTGGCTTACTTGTTGCTGAAGGCCGGCCTCCTGGTCTTCGATTGCGGCAAGGGAATCGCGACCATCCTTCAGTCGCTCCGTGGACCGCAGATACTCCTGCAGACGCGCATCCAGCTCGTCAATCGCCGCGGCTGCCGCCGCATAATCCGGCACCGGCTCCCGGCTGTAGCTCGCCAGGCATTCGTTGATCTGCGAAAGGACCGAATCGTGCTGCCGCTGGAGCTCGTCGAGTCGCGCCCGGGTCGCGGCCATAGATGAATCGGCGGCCTGCCAGGCGAGCAGGCGTTCAGCAAAAACGAAGAGCTGCGCCTCTTCCGCTTCCGCCGGAACAATCACTCCCAGTTCGGCACGGATGTCCTGGCCCACCCGCTCAAGTTCCTGAGCTTTCTGATCGAGCTCCTGGCGCCTGCCGGACAGCCCGGCCCAACGCTGCGCTTTCTGCTCATCCAGCTCGAATCCAGCCTCTTCCTGCATCAATTTGGCTATGAACTCTTCGACTCCCTCCCGAGTCCAGCTTTCCGGTTGCCTTGCGGAGATGGTTATGAACTCCTGGCGGAGCGATTCGCGCCGCTTCGGCAAGGGTGGAGAGAGGAGAAGCCATGCCGCAAGCAAGCTGCCACCGAGCGCGAGGGCCACCCACCACAGGCTGGATACAACGGCGAGAACCACGCCCGAACCGAACAGCAAACCGGCGGTAACACCGAGCAGGAGGCGAATGAAAACCTCACGCCATTGGGCCCCGTCGCTCGACGCCAGCCATCGACGCAGGAGCGAGAGCATTACCGGATGATTTCCGCGGACGGAACGCACGTCGGAGCCGCCCAGCCAGTCCCGAAGAGCGCGCAATGCTTCACGGTCCGCCCGGATCTTCTCGACTCTGCGCGCGAAATCGGCCAATCGCCCAAACCGTCCCGTGTCCAAGGCTCGCAATTGCGCGTCCGAAGGCGCCGGGTCGCCCACCGTCCGCCGGGTGCTGTCACGCAGCGCTTCGGCCTGGGCGAGATCACGCCTCGCCACCCCGCTTTCAGCCTGTAAACTCTGCAGCGTATAGCACCGGGACTTTTGTTCGGCAATCAGGACGTCCGAGAGCGCACCCTCCGGGAGGCGAAGCGCAGCGATCTGCTCTTCGGCCCTTTGTATCCCGGCGATCGTCTCCCTTCGCTGCTTGCCGAGCTTCGCGGTCTGGGAGCGAAAACCGTCCAGCATTTCAAGCTCGTTCCCGGCCAGCAACGCCATCCGGCTATCGAACGCCTCAACACTCTGACGGGCCTCGTCTCGGGCCTCCACGCTGGTCTTGTAGTTGATCAGAAGCGCGTACCGTCGAGCCTCGGCGGCTGCCTCCCTGGATTCCCGGATTTCGCGCTCCAGATCCTCGAGGCGGGCAACCTCCTGCCTGAGCTGACGCTGCTTCCCCTCGGCCTCGCGCACCCTTGCCTGGGCGTCACTCAGTCGAGCCAGCAGAGAACCAGGCCGCCCCGAGCGAGAATCCCACCGCAGGCTTTCGCGCGCCTCTTCGAGGCTGTATCCGCCTGCACTTTCGCGCGCAATGACAGCGGCGAAATCCCGGCCGTCATCCTGCAGCAGCTCATCCAGCGCAAGTCGGTACCGGCTGCAGATTTCGGCGGCAGGAAGATCCGGTGCCGACGATGGCTTGCCGCCTCTCTGGTATTCTGAGCGATTGGAGTCGAGGTCGATCAGGAAATCGTCATCGCCGATTTGCAGGCCAGCGCGGAGCGAGGCGACCGGCGGGGCAGTCTCAGGCCAGACACAAGCCTGCAGCGCCTTCAAGCAAGTGCTCTTTCCTGACCCATTCGGACCGAAGACAACGTTGATGCCCCGGGCGAAGTCGTCCAGTCGAAAGCCATCCCTGCCCGCGAAGCCGGGCATTCTGCGGATCTCCAGCGAGCGGAAGATCAGTGAGTGCGAGCTCATGGCTGTGGGGCCCTTTGATCGACCAAATGAGCAAGAAGGACATAACCCTGCCGCAAAAGCATTTCCCTGGCGGCTTCCATGCCCACGTCGCGGGTATCCTCGAGACACTCGAAGGGACGACCCGAGTAAATTCCCGCCATGCAGTCGGACACCCGGCCGAGGAGACGAGCCACCTCTTCATCAGACCGGCCAGACTGAAGGTCCATGAGTAGGCGCGCAACAACGCCCGGCGGATCCTGGATGCGGGCCAGCGCATGGAGGTCAAAGTCCGGTTGCGTGATGTCTTCGACACGATCCAGATGAACAACTAGTTTTTCACTGGAAAGATCCGAGGTTTCTCCAAGCTCCTGACAGATCGGGCGGATCTGCGAACAGATGGAACTCCGACCGGACAAACGAAGCCTCAAGACCAGCACGAGAAGTTCCGGCTTCTCGCTCAGCTTCTCCCGGTAATTGATCAGATCGGCGATCACCTGTCCACGCAACTGCGAAACGTCGGCCGCACCGGTGACGTCGGCCTCCCGTTCGTCGTACTGGACCGACGACAGCGGAACCGGCTGCAGCTGGCGAATCTCCCCGGCGACGACATCGAGTAACCAGACGGCGTGGCCACCCGGCTCGCCGGGATCCATGGCCTGCGGAGAACCGGGGTTCAACACTAGCGGCGACCCGGCGTTGTGTCTGACCGGGCGATGAACGTGCCCGAGCAGCCAGGCGGTCGTGCCACAGGCGATCATCTCCGCTGACTGCACCGGGGCGTAGCGGCTGCCCGGTTGATCGGGATCGCCGTGCAAGAGCGCCAGCGTGGTCGGCACATCGCTCTGCTCCCGAGGAAAGAACCCGACGGGGTTGATGCTCACCTCGGAAGAGGGGAAGGACCAACCCACCAGACGCAACTGCTCACCCGACCTCGTCTGGATGACCGTTTCCTCCCAGCGTCCTCCCAGGCCGAGCAAGCAGAGATTCTTCAGGCCAACCGAGCGTGCGAATTCCGGCAGCGTATCGAAGTCGTGATTTCCTGTTGTGGCAAACACCCGGATACCGGCTTCATCGAGCTTTCGCAGACCGCGTTCCAGCGGGCCGAACGCTTCGAAAAAACGGTTTTGGCGGTCGATGAGGTCTCCGCTGATGGTGACCAGGTCGACCTTTTCGGAGATCGCGCACTGCACAACCCGAGCCCAGGCGGCGGCACAAGAATGCTCGTCACTGTTTACGCCAGGCGGAAGGTGGCTCGAACTGCGTCCAAGATGTAAATCGGCGGTCGAGAGGACTTTCATAATTCAGTCCGGATTTAGGCTGGGATCTTAGCAGCCAGGTCTGACGAAGCCGCAGAATATGGCGCCAGGACCTATAGGACTAATAGGACTCATAGGGAACGCGCTACACTTTAGGCTTTGGGCCCCGGGTCACCCTGAGGCACGAAACGTGCGGGGTCTCGCGTATCGACAAGACCGGAGCTATTCAAATTACCGAAGTTGGATCGAGCACGGTTCAGCGGAGGTGGCAGCCAACACCATCGTTTGCTTGATTCACCAAGCCAATTACTTGACTGACTGTCTGCTGAAACACCTGGAGGCCAGCTTCCTGGAAAATGGCGGCTTTACAGAAAGGTTGTATCGCGAGCGACAGAAAGCAAACGATAGGACCTATAGGGCCCATAGGACTGATAGGACATAAAATAAACCGTGTTTCCGTCCTAGTAGTCCATCAGGTCCCATAGGTCCTATTTTTTCTTGCTTCCTTTAGCGTCCGACTTCGATGATCCGCCCTTCTCGGGCCGACCTGTAAGCAGCCTCGGCCACCTCGACGATGTGCAGGCCGTGGTCCGGATCGTTGACTTTCACCGTTCCCGCCCCTTCGAGCACGGCATCGGCAAAAAGCTCGCATTCCCGCGTGTATGGATTGACCGCCAGGAAGCTTTCGTCGCGGAAAACCGGTCCGATGTCTTTCCGCTGGCCGGCTTCATAGCCGCTGCCGGCCTCCTCACTGTAGACCTCGAGTTTTCCACTGCTCCCCTGCCCTATCGTGCCTTCGGACAGAATAGACCCGCGGCTCCCGTAGATTTCGAGGCGAGTACGCGACGCCGAGTCGGGCAGGCAGTAAAAAGTGTCGGTCGTGCCGTGGCAACCGCTCTGGAATTCCAGTAGCGTGGTCGCGCTGTCTTCCACCGGGTAATCCTGGACCTGCGTGCTCACCAGGGCGCCCACCCGGGTAATCCTTCCGATCAGCATTTCGAGCAGGTCGTAGAGGTGAGTTGCCATGTCGATCAGAGCGCCGCCGCCGCCGCTGGACGGTTCCTGCCGCCACGCGCCGTCGATCTTCGGATACCAGCACGAAAGCTGCGCACGGACGTAAACGGGTTTGCCGATCTGGCCCGAGCGGAGGATCTCTAAAATCCGCTGATGCGCGCCGTGAAGCCGCATCATGTAGCCTTCCTGAAGGAGCACTCCAGCCCGCCGACAGGCAGCAATCGCCTCACGTGCCTCGCTCGAGGTCATGCACAACGGCTTCTCAACCAGGACGTGCTTTCCAGCCGCTGCTGCCGCCTGTATCTGCCGGAGATGGAGGCACACAGGCGTGGCGATATAAACCGCCTCAACTCCAGGATGTGCCAGCAGCTGCGCCTCATCGGCGTAACCGGGCACCTGGTATTTCTGGCTCAACGATTCAACGTTGCGCACGTCCATCACCGCAGCCAGCTTGCAGTTCGAAGCCTGGAGCAAGGCTGGAATTGTTCGGCGGTCCGCAATGCCCCCCGCCCCGATGACTCCCCAGCTGATTTTCCTCATGTCAGACCTCCCTCACAGCAGGTACGGGGAGGCCGTCAGGCAACTCGGTGGAAACGCCCCCCTGAGCTCTGAAGTCAGTGGTGAGGAACTTGGGCGCCTTTAGAGCGGGGATCTCGAACAGTTTCTCGAGGACGAGCAGGCCGGCGCCCAAGACAGCCGCATCGTCTCCGAACTTGCCCACACGGAAGACCAGGTTCTCGGTCGAGTGCGGCAGAGCCTGCCGCTTCACGATGCGGGCGATCCGGTCAGTCAGAGCCGGGCCTGCCAGTTCGAAGCGTTTTCCGAGGACGACCACCGAAGGATTGAAGAGGTTTACGAGGTTCGCAATCGCGAGACCGAGATAATTCTCCGCGTCCTCCACGAGCGAGGTGCACAGCTTGTCGCCAAGCCTCGCGGCTTCCAACACGGTTCTCCCGTTGACCTTATCTATTTCGCCGGCGAGGCCCAGAGCCTTCGAGCTCGCGCCCTCGCGCATCGCTTTCTTCGCCCGGCTGGCGATTGCGGCCCCACTGGCTACGGCTTCAAGACAACCGAAGCTGCCGCACTTGCAGGACGGACCGTTTTCAGCAACCTGGGTATGCCCCAGTTCTCCGGCGCTGTCGCATGACCCGCGAAGCAGTCGTCCGGCGGTAAAAATCCCAGCGCCGATCCCGACTCCGTAGTCGATGTATGCCATGTCATCGGCCATTTCGCCGGCCCCGAGGACCCGTTCGGCCACCGTCTTTGCCCGTGTATTGCTCTCAAGCAGAAAGGCCACCTGGAACTCCTCCTCGAAGAGCTTCCGGAGGGGAACGTTCTGCCAGAACTCGGTCAGAGAAGAGCTGACGGAGACTCCGTTCTTTGTGTCGACGAGGCCGGTATCGGCAAAGGCAATTCCGAGAAGTTGCTGTCCAGTGGCTTTTTGCTTGTGAATCAGGTGATCCGCGCAGTCACGGAGCTGGTTGAGCAGCCCTTCGACACCTGCATCCAGCCGAGCCGACTGTGTGACCATCGTCAGGATCTGCGGAGTCAGGTCCATCGTAGCGGCGATGACTCGCTCGGAATCCAACTCGATTCCAAGGATAAAACCGTAGCTCTCGTTGATCTTCAGGAGAACCTGTTTTCTACCCAGCGGGTTGTTCGAGGTGCCCGCCTCCCGCAACCTTCCTTCTTCGAGCAGCTCACGGACAAGCGTCGAAATCGTGCTGGGACGCCAGTGAGTCAAGCGGTGCAACTCGACCCGGGACAGCGGTCCAAACATTCGGACCGCCGCTGTAATGACTGCCTTGTCGTGCTCCTTCTTCGTTAAAGCGCTTTCCATAAACATTTACACTTTCAGTTTTGCCCAATGTCATCGATCGCCAGCGCGCCCTGGGCCGGCTTGCGAAACGATCGCTTTCTCACGCCGCTGATCGCCGCCAACCAGATCGAATTCTCGCCAATCGTCTTGCCGGTCCAATTTCGAAAGCCCTTGGACGGGTAGAGACGTACCTCTTTTATCGCCTTCCCAAACCGGGGATTGACCCATTCATACGCGAAAAAGCTGCAGCTGGAATCCTCAGCCCGGCTGATGTCGACCGCATCGGCTCCATAGCAGTAGTAGCCGTCGACCGGGCTCTTGCCCCACTGCCACTGCAGTATGTTCACCCGGTAGCGGATCGGAATCGAGATCTTGAGATTGTCCTCGTAAAGCACCTCATAGTGACCAAGGAGATCGGCCGTATCATCCACGTTATAAATCAGACGATCAACCACGTTGTTGTCCGCCTCCTTGGCGAGAGCATGGAGGAAGATAAGGCTGCTGAAATCTTCATTGATCGGGATGACCGGGGGATCTGAGGCCGACGAGCGGAGTAGGGATGAGGTCAAGTCGAAAGACTTGCCCTCGGCCTGAACTCTGCCGGTTCTCATGTTGGCTACCGCGTCGAGGCGGGCATTCCCGCCGGTCGGGAGCGGCACGGGCACGACGGTTTCACCGTCCTCGCTTGGGCTGCTCCTCCCCCTCAGGTTGCGTCGCACCTCAGGCATCAGCGACTGAATCGTCCGATACAGCTCGGGAAGCTCCGGACAATGAGTCGACCAGAGGAACCCTGCGGTTCCAAGGAAGTTGTGCAGCCGGTCCTTGCCGAAGCTGTATTCCGAGGAAACAGCCCAGGCAGACGGCGCTCCGCCGATGAGCCCTTTCAGCTTGCTGCGTTCCGCATAGCCCACAAACTTCTCGGTGAAATTGCCATAGATCTGCTCGAAGCCCCACTCGCTCAAGTCGATTTCGTTCTTGGCGCCGCCGACCTGATCTTCCCAGAGCCAGTTGAACATGAGGATGTCTTTCGGTACCTGGGTCCTCGCCTGCTCCGCCGTCAGCGCACCCGGTGTTTCGTACTCGAACCCGGATTCGACCTTTCTGGCCTGTGTCTTGACCCCCCTTACCCGCTCGCTCAGGTGATCGGCCCAGATTGCCATGCGGACGCCCTTCGCGGCCAGGTGATCGTGGATCTTCTTGATGTCGGCGATGAACAAGTCCCGCGGATCCCTGCCGCGACATGCCTCACACACCCCCACCGGCATCCGCCACTCGTCGTGGCCCATGTGGACCATGCGGGGTTTCATCACTTCGAGGTACTCGTCCACGACATCGAAAAGCAAGTCGTAGCTGGCCGGATTGGAAGGACAATATGTGTCAGGCCACTCCGCGGCTTTGATCTCGGCCAACTCGCGATGACGCGTCAGCAGATAGTAGCTGTGCGTCAGGGAGGGGATCTCAGGGATCACTTCAACGTGGTGCTGCGCCGCGAAGCTGACGAGGTCCGCAACTTCAGCCTTTTCCAGCATGCGGCCGTCGGCGGTGTCATGGTGCACCGAATTCGTGAACTGGCCCTTCGGGCCATCAGGACGGTGCCGCCGGCTGTAGTTCAGGTCATTTGCGAGGTCGATCCATCCCGCATTCAATTCCGGGTGACGGTCCAGCCGCATGCCGGCGTTCATCTCGAGAATCAGCTTATTGAATTTGTAAAGAGCAACGAAATCACTGACAAATCGTTTGAAGAAGGGGAGATTGTCCCTGCCGGGCAGATAGACTTTCACGCCGCGAAACGGTTTGTACGGCCAGTCCAGGATGGAGGTCCCCGCGACTTCCATCTTTCCCGCCGGCGTTTTTTCAACCAACTGGCGCAGAGACTGCAGCCCGTAAAAGGCGCCGGCCTCATCCCCGCCCGCAACCAGAATCAGGTGCTTCCGTACTTCGAGGTGGTATCCTTCGACACCGGCTGCCCTGGGCTCAGTCTCCAACCGGAGCTGTCCAAGAGCCTGGCTCACCAGACGTCCCTTCCGCGTCCCCATCACAATGAGCGGACGGTCCGAGGGTAGTTTGGTGAATTCGGTCGTCGGCAGAGCCACCTGCCATCTGTCGACCAGGTAGGCGGATAAGGACCTCGCCAGGAAGATCTCCTGGGGAGTTGGATTGGCAGGCACGGCTATGGACGCGTTCTCGAGCACGAACGTTTCCTTCAACGGTTGCATCTTCTGCGGCGGAGGAAAGACCGCGCCAAACGCGCCGGCCACCAGGAAACCGCAGACCAGGATTGCTATGAAAGGCCTCTGCATAGGTTCATTCCCCTCGGTCGTTCTTCGTACTTACATCTTGCTCCGAGCTCGCAAGTTCGCGGAAAAGCCGTTTCAACTCCCCGGCTCCCCGAATCGTCACCACGGCGACGAGACTCAAGAAAACCAGGTAACTGAACGCGAATACCGCAACCCAAAAGGCGAAAAGAAACGAATCGGATACCAAGTGTCACCAGTCCTTTGGTGGTGTTCTACCTCGTCACATCCCCGGTGCGTTCAAGAGCCGGATCCTCTCGCAACCGGCAACCGATCAGCGAGCCTGCCCACATGGCGATGAAGGTCAACCCGAAGCTTGCGAAACCTGCGTAGTTGGCCGGCACATCGAGAAAAAAGAAACTCAGGGCGCCAAGCGCACCGGACAGGACGGCACTGTACGCCCCCACCTTGTTCGCCTTCTTCCAATAAATGCCGCCAAGGATTGCGGCGAGAGCGCCGGAGAGATAGATCGTCCCGGTGATCTCCAGGTAAAAGTAGGCCGGCCCGGGAAGGGTGTACCAGAGGCCCCAGAACAGGAGGGCCAGGCCAACGACCACGACCAGAACCCGGTTCAAGACCAGCTGCCTCTTTTCGCTGACCGATTTACGGGACAACGGGACGATGATGTCCTGGCAGATCACCGAGCTCCAGCTGATCAGATAAGCGCTGTTGGTTGACATCGAAGCGGCCAGCATGGAAGCAATCACGACTCCCCTCAATCCCGGTCCAAGCAGGCGGTCGAGGAACTCCGGGACGGCCTGAAGCCCGGGGATCGAGGGGTCCGCCAGGAAAGCCAAGGCAGCGATACCCCAGAAGATCGGAAGTGTGGCCCGTCCCAGGAAGAATAAGGAGGTCCAGCTGAACATCCTTCGAGTCGTTTCCGAGTCTTTCATCGAAAAGGCCCGCATCGCGACCGGTTGCCAGCAGATCATGACGGCCACGAACTGAATTCCCTGCCACAGCAGGAAACTCCAGCCCAGCTGGGGATGGCTGAGTGGATTGAACGGCGCGGATCCGTGCACTGTCCGGGCTGTTTCGTACAGCTCTCCCAATCCGGTGGCTTGAAAAGCCAGCCCGGTGATCACGATGGCACCGAAACCGAGGATCGCGAACTGGATGAAGTCGGTGATCACAACCGCGACCATTCCACCGGCAAACGTGTAAACGATGACGATAGTCAGCAATACCGTCATTACCACCGTCAACGACCCGGGGGGGAAACCCAGAATGTGAACCAGGAAGGTCCCTTCGATTCGAAGGAAGACGCCCATGTTCAGGATTCCGCCGAGCGCGACGAAAAATCCCATCAGGATGCGGACCCCACGGCTGTAACGGCGCTCGAAATACTCCGGGACCGTCATAAGCCGCAGCTCGCGGAGCGGTTTGACCGCGAACCCGGTGTAACCGATCAACAGAGTCACAGCAGCGGTCAGGAGACCGATGACCATTGCGGAAAAACCGACCACGTACCCCAGTTCCCCGAAATACATGTAGGTCACGATTCCGGTTTCCGTGGCGGCGAGCGTGGCGATGCCCAGGTGCAGCCCCAGGCCCCGCCCGGCCACCAGGTAGTGGCTCAGGCTGCCCGCGTATCTCTTGCCGAGAACACCGGCTGCAAAACAACCCAGCAAATAAACCAAAATGATGGCGTAATCTATACCGGTGGCCTTCATAAATAACCAGGCGGCTCGTGACAACCATAAAGGGGCTCAGGTATCAAGTCAACGAAAATGGTGACAACAATGTTATTAATATGTCCAGTTTCTCCCGAAACGGGGCTCATTCCGGGCGAATTTCTAGTCGGTTTGACATGAATAGGGCGGGTTCGGGAGTCGAGTCGCGATTCGTTCGTGTCCGTTTGTGGCTAATTCTTGCCTTCCCGTTGATGTGGATGGGGTGCGGAGGAGGGGTCGTCATGAAACCGGAGACCGAGCCTATCGAGGCCCGGAAGTGCGCGGATTTTGAGTTGTCCGGCGACCTTCGAAACTTCCAAGGACCGGGCAGCCGGGCCGTTGAAATCAGTCGCTTCTGGGATGGAAAACCGGCCGGTCGCCTGGCCACCAGAGTCCACTGCCTCTGGTCGGACACAGCCCTGTATTTTGGATTCTTCTGTCCTTATGACGAGTTGACGGTGGATACAACGGCTCCGGTTGACCTACCGCGCTGGCAACTCTGGGATCTCGACATTGCCGAAGTCCTGATTTCTCCCCAGGAGCAACCGGTCGATCATTACTATGAGTTCGAATTGGCGCCCTCCGGCCACTGGATAGAGTTCGAAATCGTCTTCCGGGAGGGACGTCCCTTCTACAACTGGGATCGCCGGCTCAACGGAGAGGTGCGATCGCGTGTCGATGCGGAGCGCCGGGTGTGGACGGCGGAACTGAAGATTCCGGTGAAGAATGTTTCGGACCGGCCGCTTCGTCCCGGCGACGAATGGTCGCTCAACCTTTTGCGTGCGGACGGGCCGCCCGCTCGACGCCGTTACCTGGCGTTTTGGCCTACCAACACACCCACGCCTGATTTCCACGTGCCCTCGCGGTTTGGGCGGATCCGATTTGTCGAGTAAGGATACAGAACAAGGAGACTGGGAGACTGGGAGATAAGAAGGAAGCCTAGCCGGGAGCGCAAGCGCAAATCGAATGGAGCCGCGCACGACAGAGGGTGTTGAAAAAGTCGAGATGGCACAACCTGTACCCATTGGCGTGTGGTGTCTCTTACCCCGAAGGGGTTACGTAGCAAAGCCCAGGGTTGGCCGCGTTGTTTGCGGCTTACCCTGGGTAAGGTAACCGTAAGTTACCAACCCTGAAGGGGTTGCGTATGTGGCTTGATACGCAACCCCTTCAGGGTTGGGAACCATTTTTCTAGGCAACCCAGGGTAGGCCGCACACGACGCGGCCAACCCTGGGCTTTGCTACGTGACCCCGTTGGGGTTAATGCAGACTTTTTCAACACCCTCGCTGACAGCGAGCGAAGCGAGCGAGAGTAAGCGGACCACCCGACTCGCTCCACTGCTTCGCATTTAATTCTCGCTCACTGCCGCTGGCTTCGTGCGCGGCTCCACACGGTGGTTGCCACGCGCCTTTCTTGGCTGTCTCCCCCTCTCCTTATCTCCTTGTCTCCTTGTCTCCCCCTCTCCCCGTCTTCTGCTCTTCGCTTTTTATTCCGCATTCCGCATTCGCAAGTGCCTTACCGTTCTTGTCCGTTTGTCCACCGTTTTGTCCTCGTGCAGTGGGAGACTCGCTTCCAGTTCGTAACAGACAAGTTACGAGAACGGTCACGTTTGCACGATTAGGACCATCTTTTATTCACTTCCTGTTATTTTCTCGTTGACAGGGCCGGAAGTCGGCAGTAGCTTAGGCGTGCTTGCCGCAGGCTTGGAATTGTGCCGGAGGAAGCGCCGGATTCCGGCTCTCCCGGCGCAGGCGAAATCGTTGAATTCTTTGGTTTTTGCGAGGAGGA
Source organism: uncultured Acidobacteriota bacterium (assembly GCA_964421755.1). Classification (GTDB taxonomy): domain Bacteria; phylum Acidobacteriota; class UBA6911; order RPQK01; family RPQK01; genus CAVUUN01. The sequence goes on along the minus strand of CAYQYP010000271.1, from coordinate 7,202 downwards.
CACGAATGGCGCGTATCAGCGACCAGGCCAGTCAGGTCAACGTCGGGAAAGAGTCTGCCGGCGGGATCACCAGCAGTTACAGCGTAGACGAAGGTGTCTGTCTCAAAGTCCCCTACTCCTTCTTCGGAAGCATCTACGACAGCGAAGAGCAATCGGCCGTCCTCCGGGCAATGAAGCAGGACTCCCTCACCATGGGTCCGCAGGTGCTCGAATTCCAGAAAAGATTCGCCGAGTATACCGGGACGAAGCATGCGTTTGCGGTTTCCAACTGCACAACCGCCATGCATGTTTGCTCTCAAGTCCTCGGTCTTCGACCCGGCGACGAAGTGATTGTCACGCCGAACACGTTTATCGCAACCTCGCTGGTGGTTCTGAAGGAGGGGGCGACCCCGGTCTTTGCCGACATCGATCCCCGAACTTTCAACATTGATCCGAACGAGGTCGAGAAAAAGATCACGTCGCGGACGAAAGCGATTTACGTGGTTCATTACGGCGGGCAGATGGTCGACATGGACCCGATCATGGACATCGCCCGGCGGTTTCACCTGGCGGTCATGGAAGACTGCGCCCACACGCCCGGGGCTGAGTACAAGGGTCGAAGGGCCGGTTCGATCGGTGACTTCGGCTGCTTCAGTTTCCACTCCCTGAAGAACATGACCACACTCGGCGAAGGGGGGATGATCACCTGCAATAACGACCGCTATGCCGAAGCAATCGAGAAGTTGCGCTGCATGAACCTCGACCACTGGAAGGACCAGAAGGATTACTGGATCCCGTCCCACTTCAATGTAGTCGACGTCGACGGCAAATGGGGCAGCAACTACAGGATGAACGAAGCGCAGGCGGCCGTCGGCATCGCTCAACTGGCCAAGCTCGACCGGCTCAACGCGATGCGTGCGGACAACGGGAGGTACGTGACCGAAGGGATCAAAGGCATTAAAGGAATCACGCCCGTTTACGAAGACCCCAACTGCAAACACGTCTACCACCTGTACACGGTCTGCGTGGAAGAGCAGGAACTGGGCGCGTCCCGGGATGATTTCCTGCGGGTTCTGTACCGCGAAGAAGGGATACAGGGAATCCTGCACTACCAGCCCACTTACCATTTCACGGGCTTTAAGAGACTCGGATACGGGCAGAATCTGTGTCCGGTCGCCGAACAATTCTTCTATCGACGAGAGCTGAATACACCACAGCATCCCAGGCTGAGTAAGGACGATCTGGATGCCATCATCCAGGGAGTGCGAAACGCGGCCCGCAAAGTCAGCCGGCAGAGGGCAGCCGGCGGCGGGCAAGTATGACAGGTTACAGTGCTTGTTGGGTTTCTGAGACCTGTTTTCTGATTGCTGATTGCTGCCAGCTGACCGCTGGCAGCTGATCGCTGATCTAGGGAGGCCACTATGCGGATCCGGGTTCTTATCCTGGTTTTACTGGGATTAACAGTCAACACCTTCGGGCAGTCGACGTATGCCACGATTACGGGCAGCGTCACCGATCCGAGCGGCGCCGTGCTGCCGGGAGTCGAGGTCAAGGCAGTCCACAAGACCCTGGGGCTTGTGTTCACCACGCTCTCCAATGACTCAGGAATCTATACGCTGCCTGAAGTCCGCGAGGGCGAGTACGCGGTATCGGCCGCTCTGACCGGTTTCAAGGAGTTCGTGGCAGAGGGAGTTGTCCTGCGAACCAGGACCGCCCGCCGTCTGGATATCCGGCTCGAAATCGGCGAAATGCAGCAGAAGGTCGAAGTCGTGGCCGAGGCGGGCGCTATCGAAACCGAGCGGGCGGTCATTTCCAGCGGCAGGAGTCAGGAAGAGCTCCAAAAACTGCCGATCAGCAACAACAGCCTGTATTTCATGTTCATGACCTTGCCGATGGCCCAGGCGCGCGGCAGCTCGCCCTCCTTTGCCGGCTCCCGCACCGACCAGTACCAGATGTCGGTCGACGGCGGCAGCATCAACACCGGTGAGGGCGGAGTCATCTCCAACCTGGCGAACCAGAATGAGACCTACAAGGAATTGAAGGTCGAGATGGTCAACAACAGCGCGGAGCACTCCGGTCTCGGGCACGTGCTGTTGGTCAGCCGGTCGGGTGAGAACAAGGTGCACGGCTTTGGCTTTTACAACTACCAGAGCCCGTGGTTCAGGGCCCGTGATTTCTTCGATTCCACGCGCGCCAACGGCATCGACCTCGAGTATGGGTTCGGCATCGGCGGACCTTTCTACATCCCGAAACTGTACGACGGCCGAAATAAGACGTTCTTCTACTTCACCGCGGACCAGGACTCGGGCAGCAAGGTGCGCGAGGAACTCGCCCCTAACGTCCCACTCGAGAGGTGGCGCAACGGCGATTTCTCTGTCGACGGCCTTCAGATCAAGAACCCGTTGACCGGCGCTGTCTACGCCGACGGCAAGATACCGGCCAGTGCCATCAACCCCGTCGCGAAGCTGATCCAGGATCGTTTCTGGCCTCTGCCCAACAACGGCGACCTGAACACCCTGCACTCCAGGAACTACCTCGAGATCCTTCAGGGGGAGCCGAGCGAAGAGTGGCACGGCGTCCTGAAGCTCGACCACAACTTCAGACCCGAGGACAGTGTTTTCGCCAGCTACCAGCTTCACCAGGTCGACGTGAACGACTGGGAAACTTCCCTCCCGGCGTTCGGCTGGAAGAACTGGAAGCGGCAGAGCAAGGTGTTCGGCATGGGGTGGAACCACACCTTCAGCCCGACGCTGCTGAACCAGGCCCGTTTCTCCCATGCCTTCAACGGCTACCCGCGGCGCGGTCCGCTGGACGGCAAGGAAGTCCTCGGCTATCTCGGCAGTTCTGCTCTGGGTCCCCTCCAGGGGCTTCACAATGGATTGCTGCCGGACGGCGGCGGGGCCACCCAGGTGAGCTTCACGGGACTGAGCATCACCCAGATCAGCCAGCAGGTGACAATCAACCCCGGGTTCGTGAACAAGAACCGGAATTTCCACAACGACCTGAGCTGGTTCCGAGGCAGGCACAACTTGAAGATGGGAATTCAGGTCGGCCGAGTCCAGTTCACGCAGCAATCCATGGGAAGCTGCACCTTCGGATGCGTGCAGTTCTCGAAGAAGTTCAGCAACGTGCCGGGTGTCAGCAAGTCCGGCCACGCCTATGCCGACTTCCTCTTCGGCACGCCGACGAGCATGAGCCGCGGCGTTCCGGAACCGCTCGAGGACCGGCTGAGGACGGTAGTCGACATGTACGTTCAGGACGACTTCAAAGTGTCCTCGAACCTGACCCTGAACCTGGGCCTTCGGTACGAGTATCATGCTCCGTACCACGACGCGAGCGGGCTCCTTTCGATGTTTGACCCCTCCACCGGACGCATCGTCGTCACCGATCAGGGGATGAGCGCCGTTTCCCCCTACCTGCCTGAAGGCTATGTGGATATCGTGAGTGCGAGCAGCGCGGGATTCCCGGCGACCTCGCTTATCTACAGCGATAAGAACAACTTCGGGCCGCGCGTAGGCTTCGCCTACCGGCCGACCAGCGACGGCAACACCGTTGTCCGGGCCGGCTACGGCATTTTCTATGACATGACACCGCCTGTTCCGCAGGCAGCGGGTACGCCCTTCATCCAGTCCGAGCCCACGTACACGAATGATGCCTCGACCCTGGTCGCTTTCCCGAGGGTGTTCCCCGATACCGGAAGCGGCAGGCAGGCGACGGTTTCGATCCCATCGGCGATCAATCCGAGCATCATCATGCCCTACACCCAGCAGTGGAACCTCAGCGTCGAGCACGAGCGGTGGAACACGGGGTTCCGGGCATCTTATGTTGGAACCACCACCCACCAGATGTTCTGGACGCGGAACATTAACGCGCCGGTCGTGGACGATCAGCTGTTCATCAACAAGAGCCGCCCGTTCCCGACGTATCCGGGAATCTCGTTGCGGGACAACGGCGGAAACCACATCTACAACGGCCTGAACCTCGACGCGAATTACCACGCATCCGATGATTTCTCCTTCCAGACCACTTACACGTGGGCGCGTGATATGGGCGATGACACGAACCCGTTCAACCCCTACGACCGGGCTTCTGAGCGCGGTCCGGACGAGATCGTCCCCAACCAGCGCTTCATCGCGAACACGATCTATCACCTGCCCTTTGGACACGGCAAGAAGCTGTTGGGGGATGCATCCCGAGCCGTCGACATGCTGGTGGGCGGTTGGGAGTTCTCCATAATGGCTGCCATGCAGTCGGGCAAACACCTGACGCCCAGCTACAGCCTGCCGGATCCGACCGGAATCCTCTGGACGGACAAGAGTAACCGGCCGACCACAAGCATGCGGCCGGACCTGGTTGGCAATCCCAAGCTGGACAACCCGACCTGGGAACAGTGGTACAACGTCGCAGCTTTTGCAGCGCCCCCGGTCGGCCGTGTCGGCAACGCCGGTCGCGGAATCATCACCGGCCCGGGCCTCAACGTGTTCCACGCGGGCCTGCACAAGTCGGTCCGGTTCCACGAGGATCTCCGGTTCGTCGTCGGCCTGGTGGCATCGAATGTGTTTAACCACACCAACTTCACCAACCCGAACATGACGGTCTCGGCTACCACAGCTGGTGAGATCACGGACGTAGGCGGCCCCAACAACAGCAACCCTGGAGACCGGGCCCAGTCTCGTCAGATGTTCCTAAGACTGCGTCTCGAGTTCTAGGCCTGAAATCAGGCCTGAACGCCACGGATTTCATGGGTTTTCCTGAAGTCCATGAAATCCGTGGCGAAAGTGTTTCTCATGTTTCCACCTCTACTGACGCTCTCCGCCCTGTGCCTTCTTCCCTTCGCCGCACAGTCTTCCCCACCGGAATCAGCCTCCCCGGTCTTCATCGGCCTGCCGGGTGTCCGTTCGATTGCTTTTAGCCCCCAGGGAGGGCTCTTCGCCGCCCTTCCCGATCCCTCTCGCGGTGTGGTCCAGGTCCTGGGGCGGGATGTAGCCGAGACCCTGGCCACAACCGGTGGAAGTGCGTCGGGCCTTGCTTTCGGCAGGGATGGGGAGCTGTACGTCGCGGATGCCGGGAGAAAAGCCATCCTCAAAATTGCAGCGTCAGGCGATACGAGCGTTGCGGCGGACCGATGCGGCGGAGAGTCCCTGGTCCAACCTGCCGATGTGGCCGTCGGCTCGACAGGAGTTTTCTTCCTCGATACGGGCGTGTCGCGGATCTGCCGTGTCGACGGCCGCTTGGTAACCGCCGGGATCCCAGGCCCCTCGGCCTTGGCCGTAAGCTCGGATGGCGGAACCGTCTTCGCAGCGAGCGGAACGGGCGAAATATGGCGGATGAAAGCGGACGGCTCAGACCTCGAGCGTCTTGCCTCCCTCGAAGCCCCGATCGGTGGACTGGCGCTGGATGAACGGGGGAATATCTACGCGGCCGGGAAAGCTGGACTCGTGGTGCTGGCCGCGGACGGCCGCGAGATCAAACGGGTCCCCTTTTCAGGCGGCTTTTCCGACGTGGTATTCGGCCAGGCAGACCGCGCCAGCGTATTTGTTACGAGCGGCCAGGGCGGCAGTGTTTTTCGCATCGCGGTTCCTTACGGCGCCCAGCCAAGTCCCTGGGAACGGGCTCGTAAAATGCGCATCACCGAACCGGTCGATGGCCAGATCCTCAACCGGCACGACGGCGTGCTCAGCTCCGGAAGGCTCCGCATCAAAATCCGCGGCGAGGCACCCGAAGGGCCGGTGACGGTTAACGGGTTGCCCGCCAAGGTCCGAGACGGCCTGTTCGAATCCGACCTCGATCTGACCACCCGCGAGACCGCCATTCGAGCCGCGGGCCCAGGTGAATTGAGCGATCAGGTGACCGTCCTCTGGGACCGTGATTCCCTTCCCCGCTACCGGGTGTCCGTCGATGACAACATCCGATGGCTGAAGGATATCGCCACTCGCCAGAAGCCCTATGCTTCGATCTTCGAGAACCCTTTCCTTGGATTCTGGCGCGAGATGCATCGCAAATACGGCGCCAGGGTACATTTCAACATCTACTACGAGATGGCGGAGTTTAACCTGAGCCAAATGCCTGATCGCTATCGCCGCGAATGGCAGCAGAACGCCGGCTGGATCAGGCTGACGTTCCATGCCCGTGCCAACAATCCGGACCGCCCATATATCCACTCGACGGGAGAACGGATCCGCGACGACTACAGGCTCGTCACCCGGGAAATCGAACGATTTGCGAGCAAGGAGCTCCTGAGCGACGTGACCACAATTCACTGGGGAGAGGCGACTCCGGAAGTGATTGCGGCTATCAGGGCCGAAGGCGTCAGGGTGCTGGTCGGATACTTCGAGCTGCGCCGCGAGCTGCCTGCCGTCAGCTACGACGTCTCGATGCAACAATTACTTCACCTGATGGGCAGAGACTACTGGAAGGACGTCGGCCGGGACCTTCTTTTCGTGCGTCACGACATGGTTATCAACGGGGTACCACTCGATCAGGTTGTCCCCCGGCTGGAGAAACTCGCGGCCGATCCGCACCAGTCGGAGCTGATCGAGCTGATGATTCATGAACAATTCTGGTATCCGGACTACGTCGCTTACCTGCCCGATTACCGGCAGCGGGTCGAGCGCGCGATCAGATGGGTGACCGAGCGGGGATACAAGCCGGTGTTTTTTGGAGAGGGATTTCTGGGAGCGAGATAAAGCCGGAGCGCGGGCATCTTGCCTTGGAGCGCGGGCATCTTGCCCGCGAACCCAGTGCGGACGAGACGAGGGTGTCGAAGAAGTCTGCATTGACCCCAACGGGGTCACGTAGCAAAGCCCAGGGTTGGCTGCGTCGTTTGGCCTACCCTGGGTTGCCCAGGGAAAATGGTTCCCAACCCTGAAAGGGTTGAGTATCAAGCCACATACGCAACCCCTTCAGGGTTGGTAACTTACGGTTTCCCTTACCCAGGGTAGGCCGCAAACAACGCGGCCAACCCCGGGCTTTGCTACGCAACCCCTTCGGGGTAAGAGACACCACATGTCAATGGGTACAGGTTATGCCATCTCGACTTTTTCGACACCCTCGAGACGTCCGCGCTCCGGGACGTGCGCGCCCCAAGAAAAGCGAGCATTCAACATGAGAAACAATTGCAGAGTCGTCGTTTTCCTTCTGCTCCTGCTGGCCACTCCTTCGTTGTCCGCAGATCCCGTCCCCGGCGAGTACTTCAAGGAGTACACGTACGCGAACCGCTTTGG
>CAYQYP010000270.1:0-3439 GCA_964421755.1 uncultured Acidobacteriota bacterium | reverse complement strand
CGCAACAACTTGAGCTTTATCCTCAGGCTCGTCCATCGAAACCGAGACGAGGACGAGCCGGTCCTTGTTCTCGTTATAGAGCTTCACGAGATCGGGGAACTCCTCACGGCAGGGGCCGCACCAGGTAGCCCAGAAATTCAGTACCACGACTTTACCGCGGTGCTGAGCGACAACGCCCTTCACCTGATCCTCGCTCAGAGTGGGCAGCGAGGCACCCGACAGAAGTGGTCCGGTTGACACGAGCAGGACGAGAACCGTGACGATCGATCGCATCGTTACCTCTTGATCGTGCAGCCAAACGCCTTCGTTTCCTGAACGGGGACTGGCTGACCGGTGAGGACCGCCTCGAGGGCGGGTCGCAGGTCATCGGCATTAGCCTGTTCGGGTTTCGTGGTCGGCAGCTTGCTGTTACCGATCGTTCCGTGGTAACGGACCACCATGTCCTTGTCAAGCAGGAAGACTTCGGGCGTCTTCTGAGCGCCGAACTTGTCTGCCACAGCAGAGCCGTTATCCTTGAGGACCGTGAAATCGAGACCACGGGTCTCCGCGTGCTGCTTGACGTTATCAGCAACTTCGGTGTTGTTGGAATTAACACCGACCACGTGAATTCCGCGCGATCTGTAATCCTTGGCCACAGTTGCCATCACCTGGTTGAAAGCGTTGGAGTAAGGGCACTGGGTGCCAATGAAGATCACCGCGACACCACTCGGGCCGGCGAGCTTACTCAAGGAGACCTGCTGCCCGGTTCTTACGTCGGCCAGCGAAAACGAATCCACCTTGTCTCCAACCTTCACGGCGCCTTGCACTTGCAGAAAGGCCGCGGCGACACACAGGACCAGCAAAAGACCAGATCTCCGAGTCATTGTCTAATCTCCTCTTTGTTTTTAGACTTCTAGCCGATTTACTAGCTCAAGTACGCTCAGCCAGCCCAAGAGGTTTCGCCGCCCACAATTGTTGCCGGTCAACGCGCAATAGTTTATGGTCGAACCATGCTTACTCGAGACAATGCGGTACTGGTCCTCATTGACGTCCAGGGAAAGCTGGCTCAATTGATGGATGACAGGGAGGCGCTGTTCGACAACCTGCGAAAGGCGATTGCCGGCGCCCGTGCCATCGGAATCCCGGTCCTCTGGAACGAGCAGAATCCGGAGAAACTGGGCCGAACGATACCTGAACTGGACGAACTGCTCAGCGAGCAAAATCGCCCTCTCTTAAAAATGTGTTTCAGCTGCTGTGGCAATCCGGCTTTTCTGGAGGCCCTCGAGAGCACCGGACGCCGCCAGGTCATCCTGGTCGGAATCGAAACCCATGTCTGCGTGTACCAGACAGCCCGGGATTTGCTCGACCGGGGTTTTCACGTGGAAGTTGTTGCAGATGCCGCTTCTTCCAGATCTGCGGAAAACAAGCGGGTTGCGCTGGAACGGATGGCGCAGCATGGTGCTGAAATCACGAGCACAGAAATGTTCCTGTTCGAACTCCTCGGCACCGCGGAGGCGCCGGAGTTCCGGGAAGTTCAGCGGATCATCAAAGCCGCCGAGCGACCCGCGGGATTTGTGAAGACCGGCTGAGCCGAATGCGGAATTCGGAGTGCGGAATGCGGAATCAAAACGTATTCCCCATTTCGGGCTCATGCGATTTCGCGGAAGGTTCGGTAGAGCGTGTCGCGCTGGGCCGGCGTGAAGCCTGCGTGCCTGATCAGCTGGAGAAGGTCATCACGCGATGCGCTGTAATGAGCCCCTGCGCTGCTGATGACGTTTTCTTCGATCATGATGCTGCCGACATCATTGGCGCCGAAGTGGAGGGCGACCTGCCCGATCTGCAGGCCCTGAGTCAGCCAGGACACCTGGATGTTCGGGAAATTGTCCAGGTAAATGCGGCTGACGGCGAGCAGAAGCAGGTATTCAACCGCCGACACTTCTTTTTGAATCGACTCCTCCATACGGGTGCCTTCCAGCTGCACATTCCACGGTATGAAGGCGACGAAGCCGCCGGTTTCATCCTGCAACTGGCGGAGCTTTTCGAGGTGCTCGATCCGCTCCTCGAGAGTTTCACCGCCCCCGATCATCATGGTTGCCGTCGTAAGCATGCCTTCCCTGTGGGCAATGCGCATGACCTCAAGCCACTCGGCGGCGGAGCATTTGCCGGGGCTGTTCCTCTTTCTGAGCCGGTCGACCAGGATCTCGGCACCTCCGCCGGGAATTGAGTCCAGGCCGGCGTCCTTCAGGCGGCGGACTGTCTCACGAAGGCTGATTTTGCTTAGCTTGGACAGCACGACAATCTCCGGCGGCGAAAAACAGTGCAAGTGGATCGAATAGCGTTCTTTGATGGAGCGAAGCAGACTCTCGTAAAAATCAATCTTAAGCGCGGGGTTCATTCCACCCTGCATCAGCAACCCGGTACCGCCGAGTTGAATCGTCTCGTCGATTTTCTGGAAAATTTCGTCAAGCGGAAGGACGTAGCCCTCCGGGTCTTTTGGGCGCCGGTAAAAATTGCAGAAGTTGCACCGCGCAACGCAAACGTTCGTGTAGTTCACGTTGCGGTCGATCAGGAAGGAGACCACGCCGTCCGGGTGTTTGCTGCGACGGACGTAGTCAGCCGCGCGAGCGGTCATCAGGAGTTCGTTGGAGCGAAGCAATTCCAGGCCTTCGGCAGGTGTAAGCCTCTTCCCGTCGTAGATTTTCTCAAGGATCTGCTCGACGGCATTCATCCTGCCCCATTATCGCATTGCGGCAATTTCGGGGACATAATACTTAATTCCCATCCCGCCTGTGCTATCGCGCGTCAGCAAAGGAATTAAGTTTTGTGTCCCCGAAATTGCCCCCCGAAATTGCCCGACTCGCCCCTTGACGAAAGTTCTCGTTTTCAGACGAGTTTCGGGGACACAGAACTTAATTCCTGTGCCGACGGTCAGGTCGGTGGTAACGGACTGGGAATTAAGTACTATGTCCCCGAAACTCCGCCCATGGTACAAAGTAGGGATGCGAACGATCGTGCGCTTGTCCCTGGTGGTGGTCGCGAGCTTTTTCCTGTCCACGCCTGCCGCGTCGAATGACCGGTATCACTCGCTGTTTACCGAGAAAACGATGCGGGTGGATTACTTCCACTCCGGTACTCAGGCCGAGGAGCATATTTCCCCCGACCGGGTGGTCATGGACGGCATCTGGCCCGGCAGCAGGACGCGTCTTATCGACGATTCGAACCTTGGGAAGTACTTGTTCGAAGTCATCGACCGGCAGACGAACGCCGCCATATATTCGCGCGGCTTCGCATCTATCTATGGTGAGTGGGAAACCACGCCGGAGGCACGGACCACATGGAAGACCTTTCACGAGTCATTGCGCTTTCCATGGCCCCGTCGGCCCGTCCAGGTGGTTCTCAAGAAGCGCGCAAAAGACAACTCTTTCACCGAGATTTGGAACTATGTGATCGACCCGGCATC
>CAYQYP010000269.1:0-6473 GCA_964421755.1 uncultured Acidobacteriota bacterium | reverse complement strand
AATCCACGCCAGTTGAACGGCTGATAAAAGAAAGCTCCGCGGCCGTCGGGTTCGGTCTTCCCACCGGCCGTAAAGGGCCGTTTCTCGGCGCAACCCAGCCAGAGGTCCCAATCGAGCGTTGCCGGGATTGGATCCTCCTTGGGAATCTCCGTCAAACCCTGCGGCCAGACCGGGCGGTCGCTCCAGGCGTGCACCTCGGTGACGCCGCCGATGTCGCCGTTCCAGATGATTTCGGCGCACTGGCGGGTGCCTTCGTTGGAGTAGCCCTGGTTGCCCATTTGCGTGGCCACGCCGTACTTCTGGGCCGCCGCGCGCAGCTGCCGTGCCTCCCAAACCGTACGGACAAGTGGTTTCTGGACGTACACGTGCTTGCCTCGCTCCATGCACCAGACGGCCTGGGTGGCGTGCATGTGGTCCGGAGTCGCGACGATCACGGCATCGATGTTCTTGCCCTCTTTGTCGAGCATTTGCCGAAAATCCCGGAATTTCGGCACGTTCGGGTAACGTTGGTACGTCCCGGCGGCACGCCGGTCGTCAACGTCGCAAAGTGCAACGATATTCTCCGTTTGCGCGGCGGCGGCGACATTCCCGCCGCCCTGGCCGCCTGAGCCGATGGCGGCCACATTCAACTTCTCGTTGGGGGACTTGTACCCCAGAGCCTTCAGTGATGGAGCGCTGCCGAATCCGACCGCCGGTATGGCGCCGGCGAGCAAAGTGCCGTACATGAAATGCCGCCTCGATATTGCCATTGCCTGCCTCCTTGTCCGCGCGCCCGAAATCAATCCGAGCGTTCCCATGCTAGCACACGCTGATTCCTCCGCTGTACATCGCTGTTACCGCTAGGTCGCCGTTACGTTGCCGCTAGACACTCCCACGGCATTGGTATTTCACCCAATACTTCTTGTATCGGCGCCTGGGGTTCCCGAGGGGTCTCGCTACATTCGCAGGGGTCGAAGGTCAATTGATTCCAAAAGGAGCAGATGATGAAACGATACATAACGCCTTTCAGCCGACGCACGGTCGTCATCTTGGGAGCGTTAATCATCGCTTTAGTCGGGCTTCCACACGCTCAGACAACCGCAACGATCTTCGGGACCGTGACTGATTCCACCAAGGGAGTCCTACCGGGCGCCGTGATCACGGCGACGAACACTCTCACCAACGAGAGCCGAGCCACGCAGACGGATGACATCGGCTACTACAATCTTCCGGCGCTCGCGCTTGGGGTCTATACGGTGCGCGCCGAGATGCCGGGTTTCAAGACCACGGTGCGTTCGGGCATAGAACTCTCGCTCAACCGCAACGCCCGTGTCGATGTCGAACTGCCGGTTGGGGAGGTTAGCGACATCGTTTCGGTGACCGGAGATGCTCCCCTGGTGGAGTCGACCACCAATGAGATGGCGGCGCTCATCGACAGCCGCAGAGTCGAGCAACTACCTTTGAACGGCCGTAACACTCTGAGCCTCGTGAGCTTGGTGCCGGGCGCCCAGGAACTGGTCACCATAAACGAGCAGGGTTATCAGAACAACAAGGTCGTCATGAACGGCGCCCGGCCGGAGGAGAGCAACTGGCTGCTGGACGGTGGGGCCAACAGTACTCCCTTGCGGAACTACGGCCAGGATGTCCCCAACCCGGACGCGATCCAGGAGTTCCGGGTCATCAGCAACAACTACAGCGCGGAATACGGCCGCTCGGTGGGAGCCGTGGTTAATGTCGTGACGCGTTCCGGGTCCAACGAGTTCCACGGCAGCGCGTTTGAGTTCGTGCGCGATAGGTCGCTGAACGCCAAGAATTTCTTCGAACCCGACAAAACGCCGCTCAAGCAGCACCAGTTCGGCGGCACGTTTGGCGGTCCAATCATCAAAGACAAGACCTTCTTCTTCACGTCGGTTCAGAGCTTCCGTCGTGACACCACGGTCTTCAACAACGCCGCGATTGTGCCGACATCCGCCGAGAGGGGCGGGGATTTCTCGAAGTCGGTCGATCGCAACGGGGTTCCGCTGGTTATCCGCGACCCGGTCACCTGGCAGCCTTTCACCGGCGCCATCGTCCCCAGCGGGAGGCTGAACCCTGTGGCCATGAGAATACTTGACCTGATGATTCCTCTGCCCAATGACCCGGCGCGCGGCCCCAATGCCCTTTCGGCCAGGCCGGAGGCGCCCACCCGCAACAACCAGATCCTCGGAAAGGTAGACCATCAGCTCTCTGCGAACCACAAGCTCTCAGGGGCCTACTTCTGGGCGAACAACAGCCTGGTGTCGCGCTTCCCAGGGAACATCGACTATCAGTGGGCGGACGCCAACACGACGCAGCACAACGTCAACGTCCACGAGTACTGGACGATGAGCCCCACGATGTTGAACCATTCGCGGTTCACCTTCCTCCGTACCGTGGGCCGTCAGCTTCAGAAGCCGGGGGGCGTTACGCTTCAGGACCTCGGAAGCGATTTCGAACCGTTTGCCATCGAGGAGTCCATGGTTCCCCCGCCCGCCATCAGCGTGACCGGGTACTTCGTTTCTGCCACCCCCGGGGGTGGGGACCGCCGCTACAACAACTTCAATTTCGCCAATGCCACGGACTGGCTATCGGGCCGGCACAACCTGAAGTTCGGGGCGGAGGGTGCCATTGTTCGCTTCCATGACATTACCAGTTCCAACCGGGTGGGCGGGGCTTTCCTCTTTGACGGCACGTTTACGCGAAACGGCTTGGCTGACCTTCTGCTGGGCCAGGCCAAGACGATGGACTGGGGCCCGCCGACTGACAAGTATCAGGATTACTGGAGCCTGAACGGGTACATTCAGGACAACTTCCGCATCCGCCCGCGGTTGACGCTAAACCTCGGCCTCCGCTATGATCTGGAGCCTCTGGGCGTCCACCCCCGCGACCAGTTGATTGCCTATGTCCCCGGAAAGCAGTCGACCTGCGCGCCCCAGGCGCCGACGGGCATTGTCTTTCCGTGTGATGAAGGGATACCTAGGGCCGGCGCCAAGAACGATTACAACAACTTTTCGCCCCGCGTGGGTTTCGCCTACGACACGTTCGGTGACGGCCGTACCGTGGTGCGCGGTGGCTACGGCATCTCCTACCAGGTGACGATCAACAACGTCACGCAGGAGCAGCAGGTGTCCCTGCCGTTCTTCGTCAGGGAAACGATGCGCACTACCACAACAACCGGTCCCTCGTCGATTAACCTCTCCAATCCATGGAATCAGATCGGCGGATCACCGTATCCCATCAATTTCGATCCCGAAAATCTGACCTTTCTGCCCAAAGGCGCCTACTCTTTCCAGAAGTTCGACATGCGGACAGGCTACTTCCATCAATACAACCTGTCGGTCCAAAGGCAGATCGGAACGACCTGGATGACAGAATTGGCGTACGTGGGCAACGTCGGACGGAAACTGACCACCCAGCGTGATATCAACGCCCCGGTGCTCGGGCCCGGGGCAAGCGCCGCCAATGTGGATGCCAGGCGGCCGCTGAACCCTCCATTTCTGAAGATGCGGGCTACCGAAGACCTGGCCGAGTCATCCTACAATTCGTTTCAGGGCCGGGTTGAGAAGCGGTTCAGCTCGAGCATGACCCTGCTCGGCTCGTACACCTTTGCAAAGGCGATCGATTTTGCGAGTTGGCACGATTCGGAGAGCCGGTGGCTCGATCCGGATAACCTCGCGCTGAACAAGGCGCTATCCGATTTCGACCGGCGTCACAGCCTGGTGGTCTCCTGGTTGTGGCAGTCGCCCGAGCCGCAGTCTCGTTTTGCCCGCGCAATCCTGGGGGGGTGGTCGATTAACGGAATCGCGTCCTACTACTCGGGCCGACCGGTTGGGGGAGGGACCAGCTCAAACGGGATTCAAACGGGCAACGACAACGACTATGACGGCCAGATCAACAATGACCGGCCCAACCTGGTTGGAGATCCGATTCTCGCCAAGAAGCCGTCACCGGAAGAGGCGAAGGCGGGCAGCCCCTGGTTCAACACCGCCGCATTGCAAGCCAATCCGGCCGGCACACGAGGCAATAACGGACGGAACACGATCACGGCGCCGTCGAGTAAGAACATTGATATCGGCCTTTTCCGGACGTTCAAAATTCGAGAGAACCACAAAGTCGAGTTGAGAGGCGAGTTCTTCAACGTTTTCAACTGGGTGAATCTCGGCGTCCCGGTCTTTACCATGACGGACAAGAACTTCGGCAAGATCCTGACGGCCAATCCGCCACGCATTGTCCAGATGGGGGTGAGGTATAGCTTTTAGCTGAAGACCACGGATGGAGTCCGCCCCAGCCGGGGCGCGATGTTCCGGACGGTCTCCGAACATTGCGCCCCGCCTCCAGGCTCTTCCTCAACGGTACCAACGAGCTCTCTGGCCATGCAATCAACCGCTCTCATCCTCGGCAAGCGGGAGACGCTGGCAATTCGGTGCTGTTTGTAACTGCCGGGTTGCTGTTACATTTCCGATAGAAACTTCCAGCGATTTGGTAATCTGCGCAATACTGCCGGAGTTGAAAACGAAATTGGGGACCGCTTGTTGTCCCCCGTCGAAATGAGGAGGAGACAGTGGGTGAAAAAGCCAAGAGCTTTCGAAGACTTCTGCGCGAAAAGGAACTCGCACTCTGTGTGGGGGCACGAGATCCTCTCGAAGCCGTCCTGATCGAAAAAGCCGGTTTTGACTTGATCTGGTCGAGCGGCTTTGCCATTTCCGCCTCTTACGGCGTTCCAGACGCGAGTTTGATTACGATGAAGCAGTTCCTGGACGTGGCCCGTGCCATCAACGAAGCCATCGAAATCCCGGTGATCGCTGACTGCGATACCGGATTTGGAAACGCCATCAACGTCATCTATACCGTCAAGCTCTACGAAGAAGCCGGTATGGCGGCCATTTGCATCGAGGACAAGAAGTTCCCGAAAGACACGAGCCTGCTTGCCGGCGGGCGGCAGGAACTGTTGCCGACAAAGGAATTCGTGGGAAAGGTCCGCGCTGCCGTTGAGAACAAGAAAACGGAAGAATTCAACGTGATCGCCAGGACCGAAGCTCTCATCGCCGGCTGGGGGCATGACGAGGCGCTCGACAGGGCTCATCGCTATGCCGATGCGGGAGCAGACTGTGTCCTTGTCCATTCGAAATCCAAAACTCCCGATGAGGTGATTGAGTTCGTCCAACGGTGGGACGGTTCGGTGCCCCTGGTGATCATCCCAACGAACTATCCGACTTTGACCGAAGACGCGATCAAAAAGCTGAGAAAGGTCAAAATCGTGATTTACGCCAACCAGGTGCTGCGCGCAGCCGTGAAGAATCAGGAACTGCTTCTTCAGGAAATCAAGCGGTCGGGGGGAATCCACACGGTCGATAGTCTGATGGTGCCTGTGACCCGGATTTTCGAGCTCCAAAATGTCCCTCGGATGAAAGAACAGGAAAAGAAATACCTCAACTGGGAACAAAACTAATGGGATCTATCCGTATTTCGGTGATCGGCTTTGGAGAAGTGGGCACGTGTTTTTCCAAGGCGCTTTCGAGTAAAGGGGCCGAGTTGCGCGCCTACGACCGCCTGCTGGAAAGAGACGACAGTGAAAAAATCAGGTCCCGGATGGCAGACGCCGGGGCCCAGTCCGGAAGCCTGGAGGAGGTTGTCCAAGCCGGTGAAATAGTCCTCTCTACCGTGACTACCCAATACGCCGTTGCAGTTGCCGAAGCCTGCGTCCCGCTTTTGCGGCCCGGGCAGTTCTTCGTCGACCTGAACTCCACCTCGCCGGCTGTCAAGGTTCGAATCGGTGAACTTCTAAGCGCGAGCGGCTGCGATTTTGTGGAAGGAGCCATCCTGGGCGCTATAGGCGCCACAGGGGCAGGCACACGCATCCTCGCCGGCGGGGAAAAAGGCGCCCAGGTTGCGGAACGTCTGACCGGACACGGATTAAACGTTTCCTATTATTCGCCTGAAATCGGCAAGGCTTCGATGTTCAAGATGCTGCGCGGCATTTTGACGAAGGGTCTCGAGACCCTGCTGCTCGAATTTCTGATTGCTGGAAAACGTGCCGGCATCGAGCGGGATCTCTGGGATGAGATCACC
Source organism: uncultured Acidobacteriota bacterium (assembly GCA_964421755.1). GTDB lineage: Bacteria > Acidobacteriota > UBA6911 > RPQK01 > RPQK01 > CAVUUN01. Next base: position 407 of record CAYQYP010000269.1, on the reverse strand, counting down.
GATTTCATGGAAAAGAGGTCGTTCGCGGCAATCGGCGGGAACTGGATGCAGACCCATGCCGTCGCCTACGAGCGCCGTTACCACGAAATGGTCCAGGTGGCTGAGACGATGCGGGAAATCGGAATCGAACCGATCATGACCGATGCGACGACCGCGTTTTTCAAGCGCTCCATGGCCCTCGATTTCGATTCAACTTTTCCAGAGAAGCCGAGATCGTTCGAAGCCGTGGTGGAACACATGGAGGAGCAGCTGAGGAAAGGGCAGTAGTAATTGTCGTTCTCTACAGTTCTAGAAAAGTTGAAAGCCAGCCCGCCGGCCGCGACGCTGACGGACGACGCCGAGGTTGATCACCTTTACAGATACTGGCGCCTGCGCATCCTGTACGGCAGCTTTCTGGCCTATGCCGT
>CAYQYP010000268.1:0-32630 GCA_964421755.1 uncultured Acidobacteriota bacterium | reverse complement strand
GCTGCCTCCAGTTCATCACTCTCTTCTGGTGTGGGACTGGTGTGGGACTCAACTCGGCCAGTTGGGTGACACCGTGCGCGCGGTTTTGAGGTAGGCGTCGATTTCAGCTACGACTTCTGGCTGCTTGGCAGCCAGATCGTGGCCTTCGCTCGGATCCTGCTCCAGGTCGTAGAGCTCGATCGGCTCTCCCGGATTGCTCCGCACCGCTTTCCACTTACCCTTGCGCACAGCCTGTTTGAGGCCGTTTTGAGGTTTTTCCCAGTACAGCGGACGTTCGGAGATCGGTCCCGAACTGCCCAGGATCAGCTCGATCACGTCGCGCCCGTCCACCGCCGGACTTTGCACTTGAGCGAGGCTTGCCGCCGTTGGCAGGAAGTCCGCGAAATACCAGGGAATCGAAACCGTCGTCCCGGAGGCCACGCGACCGGGCCAACGAGCGATCATCGGCGCCCGAATACCACCCTCGTACAGTCCCCCCTTGTGCCCGCGGAGAAGGCCGTTGCTGCGGAAAAAACGAGGCGCCGGCCGGTCGGGGGCGCCGTTATCGGAAGTAAAGAAGACGAGCGTACGGCGACTCAGGTCCAGTTCTTCGAGCTGGTCGAGCACCCGCCCTGCGTCCCGGTCGAGCCGGCTCACCATGGCGGCGTAAGTTTTCTCCGTCACACCCCAGTCTTCGTTCGCATAGCTCCCCAGTTGGGGAATCGAGAGCGTCTCGTGCGGAGTCGTGTAGGCGAGGTAGAGGAAGAACGGGCGTGAACGATGCCTGCGAATGAAGTTGAGCCCGAACTCAGTGAATCGATCGTGAACGTAAACGCCCCTCCGGCCCTCACGGTTCTCCTGAATGAAGACCCGCTTCTCGTTCTCCCACAGGTAATCGGTGAAGTAGTCGACCGCATGGTTCTGGTTCAGGAAGCCCAGCCACTCATCGAAACCCTGCCGCTTGGGCGTTCCATCGGTAAAGGGTTCGCCCAACCCCCATTTCCCCGTGATGCCCGTCCGGTAGCCGGCCGATTTCAGGAGCTCGGCAACCGTAAAATCGGAGCTTTCCAGGGAAAGGCGCATTTGTCCTTCGTGATACAGCTCCGGCGTACCCCCGACTGCCGGAGAATTGTCGCGGATACGGGTGTGACCCGCATGCATTCCGGTCATCAGAACATTTCGGGAAGGAGCGCAGACGGGGGCGCCCGCGTAGCACGCGGTGAATTTCGCCCCTTCAGCAGCCATCCGGTCGATCCGAGGAGTATGGATCCGGGTCTGCCCGTAACAACCGAGGTCGGCATGACCGAGATCGTCGGCCATGATGAAGACGATATTGGGCCGGTTGTCGGAAACGGTCGAGCGGGATCCTGGCCTGTACGCGAGCGGGGCAAGGCCGGCCGTAGTCTTCAGTAGCTCTCTGCGAGTCAGTCGTCCCATTGTTTTCCCCTTGTGCATCGCAGTATGGTCTCCTGCACGGCCAGCTCCACGTCGGCGCTCACCGGAAGGGAATGGCCGCCGCGGATCGCGCGAGCCAGGTCGGCCAGATCATCTACTGGCCGGAGGCCGATCTCGGCGAGCGCCGTACGAATGCGATCGACCTGCTCGGCGGCGAGCGGGCGGATCGGGCGGCGGAAAACCGGGCTCGAAATGCGCCCAAGCAGAAGACAAGAGCTTGTTGGAGCGGGATCCTTCTCATCGTTCGCGGCCTCTTGGATGTAACATTTTAGATATCAGATTCTAAAATATGAAAACCGCCGAAGGAAGAGAAAAGCGGGCGAAAAGAGCGTTGGCCGGCCTTTCGGAGCGCGGACGTCTCGAGGGTGTCGAAAAAGTCCGGAGCTTCCTTTTTGGAAAGCGGCGTCGCCAGGAGTCCTGATAAATCATCGGACTCCTTCTGCCGCCGCACTGCTCCAAAAGGAAGCCATCAACTTATTCGCCCGCCTCGTCTCATCCGCTCCGGGGCGACGTCCGACCTCCTAAGCGCCGTCCCCCGACTTCGGCCCGCGCCGACGATTCTTTTTCTCCCCGCGACCCGATTCAGCTGCTAGAATGTGAAATGTTACATGGCAAGGACGCCGCGAGATAACATACTGGCGATGGTCGAAGGAGAAGCTCCTGACCAGGCGCCGTTCCTCGTCTGGGACAACAAGATTCCGGACTCCGGCACAGCCGGGCGCCTCGTCGAATTGGGAGCCTGCATCATCGTCAAATCGGCGGTTTACGAGACGAAACTCCGGTCGATTCCTAAGCAGGAGACGATCTGCGAGGAGGACGGCCACCGTTTTGTGCACACGACATATGACACTCCGTACGGGAACCTGACCGACGTCTCCCTCGTGAGCAGCGGAAGCCTTTGGCGCCAGAAGCCGGTGTTCGAGTCATCCGAGGACTACGAGCGCCTGTTCGCCCTCGTGTCCGATTACGATTACGTTCCGGCTTTCGACAGATTCTTGGCCGACGACTTGCGTTACGGTGAGAGCGGCGTCGCCCGCCCGGCGACAGAGAAATCGCCCATGTTTGAGATCCTCTACGACTACATGGGGATCGCGAATTTCGCCGTCGAGTGGGAAGAGCGGCGCGACCTGGTGATTCGATTGTTCGAGATCCTGCTCGAGAAACGACGGGAGCGCCTCGAGATGGTCAGGCGGTCTCCTGCTCGATTCGTGATTGTCGACGGGAATATCGAGATGAGCGTCGTCGGCGAAGATCGTTTGGAGCGGTTTTACGCGCCGGTCATCGCAGAGGCGGCCGAATTTCTTCAGGCTGGCGGGAAAAGGACTGGGCTGCACCTTGATGGCCGCAACCGTCCGCTTGCAGCGGCCGTTTCACGGCTGCCGATCGACCTGGTCGAATCTTTCACACCTCCCCCCGACTGTGACATGTCCTTACTGGAGGCCTTGGACGTCTGGCCGGGCAAGCGTTTCATGGTCAATATCCCGTCGTCGGTACACCTGTCGGGCGCAGAAGCGGTTCGCGCCGTGACCGCGACGTTGGCCGAGCAGGCTCGCGCCAGCGGCCGGGCCGCGATTGGCGTCATGGAGGATCTGCCGTTTACGGATCATCTTTGTCTGGCCGCCAGCGTCGTCAAGGACGCTTGGGCCGCCACGTCGTCGGCGCGCAAAGGACAATCGGAGTAGCAAATGGCATCATCGGCCCGACCCGACATCGGGAAGCAGCTCATTTACTATATTGCCCCGGCGGCGCCGCCCACTCGGACTCCGGCCGCCGGCGACGAGACTTTCCTGCGCCCGGAGGTCGGCTTTAACCCCTCCTGGTTCAATCTCCACTGCGGGATAGACTTTTCGGAGCGCTGGCACGCGGACCCCGACTACCGGTTGCGCTGCCATGAAACGATGACGCGGGAAATCCGACGTCGATTTCCTCGAAGGGCGATCGGAGGCGCCGACAAGGACGAACCGCCGGACCTGCTGACCGGGGTTTATGCCGGGGCAGTCGTCGCGGCGCTCTTCGGTCAGTCAATCATGTACTTTCCTGACAAATGGCCGGTGGCGCACGGGAGTCCACTGACCGACGAGACGGCGATGGCTTTGACTCCGGTTGACCTCCCCCAAGCGCCCTTCCTGGATGGAATCCTTCGACAAATGGACCGGATCGAGCAGTTGACCGGCACGATCCGAGGATTCGTCAATTGGCAGGGTGTCTTGAACACCGCCTTTCGGCTACGCGGACAACAGATCTTTATCGACCTCATCGAAAACCCGGGCATGGCCGAGCATCTGTTCGAGTGCGTCGCCCAGACGATGGTGGACGGAATGAGAACGCTGTACCAAAGGCAGAGGCAGGCGGGGCAGTTTTACGATTTCGCCAGTGTCTCCAACTGCGTCGTGAACATGGTCAGCCCGCAGCTTTACCGGGAGCGTCTGCTCCCATTCGACGCCTGGATCCGGGATCAGTTCCCCGTGTATGGTATTCACAATTGCGCGTGGCGGGTCGATCCCTACTTGGAGCCATATCGCGAAATCCCGGAGCTCGGCTACCTCGATATGGGGCTCGACTCGGACCTGGAAAAGGCTCGCCGCCTGTTCCCGGAGGCCCGGCGGAATGTTCTGCTCACCTCGATGTATCTGGCGAGCCGGTCGGACGAGGAGGTCCGGGCTGATTTAGAGAAGATTGCCAGGCACCTCGGGCCTTGTGACCTGGGTCTCCCAGATATCGAGGTCGATGTGCCCGATGAGCGGATCCTGTATGTCCTGAATCTTTGCGGGGAATTGAGCGAGAAATCAGCAGTCAATAGTCGGTAGTAGTCGAATGATAACTGACTGCTGCCGACGGACGACTGACTACTGGCTATTGACCACTGACCACTGACGACTGACGATTATTCACCACTGACTCGAGGGTGAAACCGAATATGCAACCCATTCACTTCTATCTTCCCCGCAAACTTGAGTTCGGCTGTGGCTCGATTCACGCGTGCGGAAACGATCTTGCGGCAGCCGGTTATAAGAGGGTCTTCATACTGACCGCCCATGCGACCCTCCAACTGACGCGCTCACTCCGGGAGCGTTTGGGGGAGGGCAATACCTGCGTCTATGCGGAAATCGACAGGGAGCCGACCATCGCCGATTTTCGCCGCGCGCTGGAGGCGGCTCGCGCTTTCGCCCCGGACGCAGTAGTGGGACTTGGAGGCGGCAGTGTGCTCGACGTCGCCAAGCTGGTCGCCGCCTTTTTTCGCAACACGCAAGACGTCACCGAGACGTTTGGCCTGGACCTTCTTGGATCCCGATCAACATTTTTGGCCTGCCTGCCGACTTCGGCGGGTACGGGGAGTGAGGTTTCCCCAAACGCGATCCTCCTGGACGAAAGCGACCAGCTCAAGAAGGCCGTCGTCAGTCGGTTCCTGGTCCCCGACGCCGCTTACGTCGACCCGCTTTTGACTGTCTCGGCGCCCGCCGGGGTGACCGCTGCGACAGGCATGGACGCTCTCACACACTGTGTGGAGGCGTACACGAACAAGTTTGCCCACCCGATGGTGGACATTTATGCGCTCGAAGGAATTCGCCTGATCGGCGCCAGCCTGGAACGGGCGGTCGCGAACGGGTCAGACATCGAGGCACGCGAGAGACTCGCGCTCGGAAGCCTCTACGGAGGGATGTGCCTTGGGCCGGTGAACACCGCTGCTGTTCATGCGCTGGCGTATCCTCTGGGTGGCGACTTCCACCTGGCGCACGGGCTCTCGAACGCTCTCCTTCTGCCCTCCGTGATGCGTTTCAATTTAACTTGCGCGCCTGAACGATACGCCGAAGTCGCCCGGGCGCTAGGAGCGCCAGCGCGGGCGAGCGTTGCGGAGACCGCACTGGAAGGAGTGAATTTGGTCGGCGAGCTGGCGCGGCGTTGTGGGCTCCCAAGAACGCTCCGGGAGGCAGGAATCCCCCGGGACGCGATCGGACGCATGGCCGCGGGGGCGATGAAGGTGACCAGGCTGTTGAAGAACAACCCGAGGCAATTGAGCCTCGCCGACGCCGAGTCGATCTACAAGGAGGCCTATGAGTAGCAGGCCCGCAATCGGCGTGACGATGGGAGACCCGGCGGGAATAGGTCCGGAGCTCTGCCTTCGTGTGACGAGAGATCAGCAGATTCTTGAGGTATGCTCGCCTGTGGTTTTCGGGGACGCGGGAGTCCTCGAACGAGTGGCTCAGGTCCTTGGTTGGCCCGGGGCCGAGCGTGTGGTCAGCCTGGCGGAGTGGGAGACCGGGGGCGTGTCAGTTGACCTGCCAAGTGTCGTGGACTGCGCACTGCTAGAGGCTGCCGCGATTGAAAAAGGGCGAGTGCAGCCAGCCTGCGGGCGGGCGGCCTATGGATACATCGAGGCGGCGATTCGATCGGCGCTGGATGGGCAGCTCGCAGCCGTAGTCACGGCGCCGATCAACAAGGAAGCGTTGAAAGCGGGAGGTATCAACTACCCGGGCCATACGGAGATTTTCCAAGCCCTTACCGGTTCCGGGGGTGTCTGTATGATGCTGACATCAGACGAAATAACCGTCAGCATGGTGACGACGCACATCGGCCTGATGCAGGTCGGGGATCATCTCAGTCCCAACCGGGTAGCGGAAGTCATCCGTCTGACCGCGGAGGCGCTGGGCCGAATGCGGGGCCGGCCGGCCCGGTTAGCGGTCTGCGGCCTTAACCCGCATGCAGGGGAGCACGGGCTGTTTGGCCGGGGCGAGGAAGAGCGAGTGATTGTCCCGGGAATTGAGCAGGCCAACGCCAGCGGTATAGACGTCCATGGCCCGTTTCCGCCTGACACGATCTTTGTCCCCGTCTATCGCCGCCGTTATGACGCGGTAATCTGCATGTACCATGACCAGGGGCATATCCCGTTCAAGATGCTGGCCTTCGACACCGGCGTCAATATCACGCTCGGCAGTAGGGTCATTCGAACATCGGTCGACCACGGGACCGCCTTCGACATCGCCTGGACGGGAAAAGCCGACCCGAGAAGCCTGATCCAGGCCATGCGCTGGGCGGTCCGACTCGCAGGGGGGTAACCGGTAGAGGTGCCAAGCGGCCTGAAGCGTGGTTTGTCAGAGCCACGCGCAGCGTCTTTTCAGCGGAGTAAGCGGGTTCAGCGTCGCAATTGCTGTGGAGAATCCGCTTACTCCGCTGAAAAGCGCTGCGTGCGCGGCTCCGAAAGGCTCTGTCTGGCGCCAACGTGAGAAAGCCAGCTTAGCCACGAGGTGTACACCCAATGGAGAGAGTACTGGCGGACGATTTCTCAGGAGCGGCGGAAGTAGCCGGCGTCGGCTTCCGGTATGGTCTTCAAGCGGCGGTTCAACTCAATGCCGCGTCCCCGCCTTCCTGTGCTCTGGCTGTGGTCGACCTTGACTCGCGGTCAAAGTCTGGCGCCGAGGCGGTCAGTCTGGTGGAGTCGGTCGTCGGTCTGGATAACTGGGTCTTCAAGAAAATCGACTCAGTCCTGCGCGGGAACGTCCTCGCCGAGATCCAACCGTTCCTGGACTCCGGCCGCTACTCGCGCGCCTTGGTCGTCCCTTTTAACCCCGCCCTCGGACGGACAATACGGGACGGCGTCTACAGGATTAACGGCCTTCCGATCAGCCAGACACTCTTTCGTGACGATCCGGAGTATCCAGCCCTGACTTCCGACGTATCGGCCATGATCTACCGGGGTGGAGGCGCGGCCCGGGTATGTCGGCTCTCGGACGCCTTGCCCGACAACGGGATCGTGATTGGGGAGGGGGAGACGTTCGAGGATCTCCGAGCCTGGGCTGCACGAGTCGATGAGGACACACTCCCTGTCGGTGGGGCGCCATTCTTCGCGGCCTTGCTCGCGAGCCGGGGAAGAGTCTCGGGCGGGCGTCGGTGTGCAAAAGCGGGTCCAAGAGTCTTGGTTGTCTCGGGAACCACATCGCGAGTCGTGGACTGGCGCAACGCGCGGGAAGGCGGCGATGTAAGCGTGCTGCCTATGCCCGCGGCTGTGTTTGAACGGGGCTCGCATGAGTCTGCGATAGACTGGGCAGACGAGGTTGCGCAGGCTGTCGATGAGACAGGTTTCGCGGTGGCCTCGATTGGCCCTGAACGCTTGGTGGACCGGTCCCAATCGGGGCGATTGGTGGGACATCTGGCCGAAGTGGCTTCTTCCGTCCTGGCCCGATCCACCGTGGACCAGCTTTGGCTCGAAGGAGGGGCAACCGCCTCGGCGGTGGTCCGCCGTATGGCCTGGACGTCCCTGGACGTTGTCGGCGAACTGGCGCCGGGCGTGATTCAATTGCGGCCAGCCTCGGGCGGCCCGCTCATCGCCGTGAAACCCGGCAGTTACCCATGGGGGGGTGCAAAGGAATCCGGAACAGTTTAGACCAGACGACCGAAGATTGACCCCAAGCGTCGTCAAGCCGACGCAGTGGATTGTCCTCCATGCCTGCTCAGACCGTCTCCGAAACGGATGAGCTTTTAAGTTGACATGCCAATGTAGGAATGTAATATTTCACATTTCAAACCGTAATTGAAGAGAAATGAACACCTCAATTCGCAGACGCGAGTTTGTTCAGACCGCGGCAGGCGCTATGGCGGCAATTGCTTCTTCCCGACAGGCATGCCCGTCCCGAGCAGACCCACCCGGCTGTGGAGCGATCGACTGCCAGAGTCACCTGTTCGTTCCCGAGATTCTCGGCCTCCTGGAGAAGCGTAAGGAGGATCCGGTCGTGTATCGGAAAGGGGACGAGCGCTATGTTCGGATGGGTGACTGGCACCGGCGGGTGCTTCCAAAACACACCGATGTCCAGGCGAAGATCGCTGACATGGACGAGGCCGGGATTGCCAGGACCGCCCTCAGCATATCCTGCTCTATACGAACCTTGCGGGCAGGTTCCCGGACGAGCCCGACTTCAAACCGCTATTTGCCCGTGCGGCTGATCTCAATCTCCCGATCCTTCTCCATCCCGCCAAACCCGTGACGACAGAGTCAAAAATCTTGTTCGGCAATGCCCGCAAGCTTTTCGGAGTTTGAACAAATGACACGGCGCCCGCAATCAGTCACCCGATACCTCTTGCTACTCCTTCTGATTCTGAGCGAGGTGATCGTCCTGGTCTCCTCTCAACAGCTTCCCTCCGTTTCCGACTGTGCGAGCGAGCCGGTCAAATACGTCGGGGAACGTCAGCCAGACAAGCGGTTCTATGACGGCGGCCTGCCGCACGCTGTGGGAGTTCACCACTTTCAGGTTCTCCGGGCGAATCGCGGACACCCTTCCGAGGACGGAGAGATTGGCTGGACTTACAACCATCAGCCTTTCCTCGCGTACTGGAACGGCAGGTTTTACTTGCAGTACCTGAGCAATCTCTTTCAGGAGCACACTCCGCCCGGGCGTACATTACTGACCACGTCGGAAAATGGACGCGACTGGGCCACCCCCATGGTGGTCTTCCCGGAATACGCGCTGCCGGAGATCAAGACCGAGGACAGCGTAATCCCGGCCGGCACGAAAGCCGTCATGCATCAGCGAATGGGCTTTTACGTGGCGCCGAACGGCCGACTGCTGACCCTCGCTTTCTACGGCTACTGCGCCACTCCCCGGAACTCGCCCAATGCCGGCAACGGGTTGGGGCGGGTGGTCCGCGAAATCAGAAAAGACGGCGGTTTCGGCCCGATTTACTTCATTCGCTACAACCGGCATGCCGGCTTTAACGAGTCGAACACCTCGTACCCCTACTACAAGACCAGCCGGGATGAAGGCTTTGTGAAAGCCTGCGACGCTCTCTTGTCCGACAAGCTCGTCACTTTGCAGTGGTGGGAAGAGGACCGCGGCAAGGACGGTTTCTTTGCCCTTGATCCCGGCGCCGCAGAAAACGCCGCCTATTTCTCGGCAAGTATCACGACTTCCAAAGGGGCCGGCAAGGCCCTCTGCTACTATCACCGTCCGGACGGCGTCGTTGTCGGGTTATGGAAGAACCAGTATTCGGCCCTCAGCGCCGATAACGGGCAGTCGTGGACAAAGATCGCCCTCAGCAAGACACTGTGGACCTGTGGCGCAAAGGTCTGGGCGCAGCGAACGGATGACGCCCGCTACGCGCTGGTCCACAATCAGTCAGCGACCCGTCGAAACCGGTTCCCGATGGTGGTCATGACCAGTTCGGATGGCCATATCTTCGACGACATGCTTTGCGCAAGGGGCGAGGTACCGCCGAAGCGCTACCAGGGCATCCACAAGAATACGGGCCCCCAGTACTACCGCGGTATTGTCGAGGGCAACGGTGACCCTTCCGGCGACGAGATGTGGGTTACCTACAGCGTGAACAAAGAAGACATTTGGGTGGCCAAGATGCGAGTCCCGATCAAGGGCGAGGTAACCGAGCCGGTGAACGACAATTTCGAGCATGGCGGCCGGGCGCTGGATCTGTGGAATATCCTGAGCTCGAAGTGGGCGCCTGTAGCAGTCGTGGCGGAACAGGGGGCGAAGAACGACTGCCTCGAGTTGCTGGACGAAGAGCCGTATGACTATGCGCTTGCAGAACGCCTCTTCCCCAGGAACCGAACGGTCAGGATCCAGTTCCGCTTCAACGCTGCCCAGGTCGCCCAGGGCCACGCGCTCGAGGTGGAGGTGCAGGATCAGCAGGGGATGAGACCGTTACGTTTGCGCGTCGACAGGAACTGGCTGGGGATGGACCACAAGCAGGTCGACGTTTCGCCTGTGGCGATTCAAAACGGCAGGTGGCACATGATCGAGTTGAAAGTGGATTGCGCCAAGCGGAGCTACGACCTTCTCCTCGATCAGGCACCGGTACGCCAGGGAATTCCATTTGCCGAGGCAGCGGAATCGGTGGAGAGAATCGTGTTCCGGACCGGCCCCTACCGGGGGTTTGTCCCTCCGGAAATCGTCGAAGCCGGGATGCCCAATCCGGCTGGACTGGAAACCGAGGATCTGCCAGGTGCAGATGCCAAATCACCGACGTGCCGCTACCTCATAGACGATCTGAGAGTGCAATAATGAGCCCCACTGTCCCGAAAGTCGCCCTAGTGGCTGTTGTGATCCTCTCCCTGACTGCAGCCGCTCAGCAGTCCTCCCAGTACGGCCAGTATGCGCCTGAGGATGCCTATAGCGAAAATCCGCGATTCGCTTACTACGGGAGCGAAAACCCTTGGGACAGGCGGTTCTTCACCCAGGAGCAAGCCGACAAGGACTACAAGTGGCGCGGGCAGCGTCAGCTGCTCGAAATCCTGGCCGGCCGTCCGGAAAAAGCAGTGGAGTTTTGCGAGAGGCGCCTTGCCCAGGATCCGCGCGACCCGGAGGTCTTCTTCATGTTGGCCGTCGCCAGGACGCAGATGAAGCAGCTCGACGAGGCCGCGACTGCTGCTCGGGAGGCGCTGGCGAACGGCTTGCCGTTTGAACGCTTCCTGGCCGGCCCGCGTGACCTGTTGCGGCCGCTTCTCCAAACGCCCGAGTTTCAGAAGATGGCGATGCAGCACCCGGGACTGATCCACGGCCCCTTGCTTGGCGACGTCACTGATTCCGGCGCCCGTTTCTGGGTTCGAACCTGGCGGGAAACACCGGTAACCGTGCGAGTTCTACAGTATGACCAGAAGACGGCGGAAGCCGGAGCGAAAACCGAAGCCAAACGGGACTATACCGCCGTAATCGAAATCAAGGGACTGCAGCCTGCCACGCGGTACCGATACGATGTGCTGATCGGCGGCCAATCGGTCCTACCGGGCTCTGGTCTGCCATCCTTCGAGACCTTCCCAGCTAGGGCTACGTCCAGCCGCTTCCGCGTGGCATTTGGCGGGTGCGCGGGTTACACACCCGTTCACGAACGGATGTGGAACACCGTGCTGTCGCGCGAGCCGGCGGCGTTTCTGACCTTAGGGGACAATATTTATACCGACATGCCCGAGATGCCGGGCGCGTTTCATGATTACAGCTACTATTGCCGTCAGTCGCGCCCCGAATTTCGCCAGCTCGCAGGCTCTACTCCGATCTACGCCATCTGGGACGACCACGACTGCGCGATCGATGACGTGTGGATGGGGCCTTACCTCCACAAGCCAGCATGGAAGAAGCCGACCTGGGAGCTCTTTCGCAGAAACTGGAACAATCCAGGCTACGGCAATAAGGATTGGCCTGGATGCTGGTTCAGCTTCTCCATCGCCGATGTGGACTTCATCATGCTGGACTGCCGTTTCTACCGCACGAACCCGTTCCAGGAGTCGCGCACCATGCTTGGTCCCGTCCAGAAGGCCTGGGTCTTGCAGCGGCTTCAGCAATCACCGGCGACCTTCAAGTTCATCGTGAGCTCGGTTCCCTGGGCGTCAGGGGCGAAGCCGGGGGCGAAAGATACGTGGGACGGCTTCCCTGATGAGAGAGAGGAAATCTTTTCCTTTATCGAAAGGCACCGCATCGAGGGAGTGATCCTGCTTTCCGCAGACCGGCACCGGTCGGATGCTTGGAAGATTGACCGGCCGGGCGCCTATCCCCTCTACGACCTGATGAGCTCGAGGCTCACCAACATTCACACTCACGAGTTGGTGCCCGGTGCCCTGTTCGGTTACAACGAGAAGTGCTCGTTCGGTCTGTTGTCGTTCGATACCACCGCCTCCGATCCCGTCGTGACTTACCAGATCGTGAACATTGACGGCGAGGTTGTGCATAGCCTGACGCTGAAGAGGAGCCAGTTGGGGTTTTGAGTGAGCTCCCTGAATGGGACGGTCCTAATATGGAGTGGGGCGGCGGAATACAAGGCAGAATGTCGAATATCGAATGTCGAAGTAAGGAAGAAACACGGATATCAATCTCATCTATCATCTGATCTTCTCAACAAAGGAACGTAGGCCTTTCATCAAAGAGCCTTTCAGGAGAAGGTTCGCGTTCGTACATTTCTGGCCAGGTGGAACATCATGAAGCGCAGTTTCCAGGAAGAGCTGGAGTAGTTGTTCGAGACGCACGGCATCAAGCCTGATCCGTGCTTCTGGGAGCGTTGACACAGGCCCGTCGCCCCTCCACGGGGCTCCGTCATCTCGTGGTCCCTACCCGGGTTCCCTCATCCCTGCGGGATTCGGTCACCCGGGGCTAAGCGGCCTTCGTCCCTTCGGGACTCTGTTGGTTGCCCCCAAGAATGGCTGGCCGCCGACTTGGCGCTCTGGTTCCAAGATCCGCATAAAGTGCAGGACCAGAAGGACTCCTGAGAAAGCATCGGAGTTCATCTGTCGCCGCAGTCCATATAAAGAGCCCTTTGCCCCCGAAATTCGCGTCACTCCACCATCCTGCCCCTGTCGAACCGCTTCTCGCTCACGAGCTTTCCGGTTGGGTCCCAGACTCGGGCGATGCCTTTGGCGTGAAAGTTCTCCCAGGTTGTTTCGGATTTCTTCTGCCCGTTTGACCAATATTCTGTTCTGGCCGTTCCCGCCTCGGGATCATGGACGCAGGACCAGGCGACGCTGCCCTCCGCCGCCCAAGCCGTTTCCTTCCCGACCTTTCGGCCCAGCTCATACGTCACTTCGTACCGCTTCGCGCCTTCCGGGGAGAACCAGGTCTCCGGCCCGTGGAGGAGGAAACGCCCGTCGTCCGCACGGCCGCCGCTCCAGCGTGTTTTGACCTGCCCGTTTGCATGCTTTTCTTCAAAGGTCTTCACATCGCGAATTTCCCGGGCGTTCGACCGCATCAGTTCCTTGTCGGCGCGCTCGCCGGTTTGGTCGTCCAGGATCCACGCCTCGTTGAGCTCGAAGTGGAGGCAGGGGTTGTTCATTGTCGTGATCAGGTGGATCAAGCCGTTGGCCGCCTGCCGGGCGACCGAATAACCGAGGGTCGGTCCTTTCATCCTTTCCGCCCGCTCGATGTCTTCGTGCAGCTGGGCCCCGATGAGCTTCTTGAACCGCCATGTCTTGCCTTCGTCCTCCGAAAGTGCGACGTAGGAGCCCAACTGGTTGATCCCCGCGGGCTGTGACCCGTCGTTGTGCAGGACGTAGTCGCCGGCAAAGAACAGCCGGCCACTCTGGAGCCGGATGAGGGTGGGACGTTGATTGGTCCCGAGGGGCGGGAAGGGGCTCTTGCTCGCTTCCCATGTCCCGCCGCCATCCCGCGAAATCGCCTGGGGCATGAATCCGTCAATATCGCTGTTCTTCCCGCCGATTCCGAGAATAGAACCGTCCTTGAGCACCGCGTAGGTGGTGTGGCGGCCGGCGCTGCGGCCGACCGTGTCGTACCAGGTCTTCCCGCCGTCCCGGCTGGCCCACAGAACCGACCGACCCCCGGATCCGTCGCTCGCAACGTAAATCGTGCCGTTGGCATCCCGGAAGGCGCTGTTGATCGGCTGTTTCGTGTGATCTCCAATTGGCCCGACGAATTTCGGATACTGGATTTCGCTCCAGCTCGCTCCGCTGTCGTTCGAGGAGATCCACTGGAACGGGAACGCGCCCGCCTCCATCTTGGGATGCCCCCAGAAGAGGTGAACGGCCTTGTCGTCCGTCCAGAGCAGGGGAGAGGCGTCGTTGACTCCGACGACGTCGACGAATCGCGAAGGGAAGTCCCATTCTTCGGCGCCGAAGCGCAGGCGGTTGGCGATCAGCGAGACCCCGGGCTCATACTCGTGATAGGAGGTGTAGATGACGAGTAGTAGGTCTCCGTTTGGCAGAACTTCGAACCCCGGACTGTGATTGTGACCACGGAAGGAAGGGTGCAGGCCGGCGGCGTCGATGCCGACCGGGGCAGTATTCTCGAGCGGCGTCGGGAGCATGTAACGCTTCCGGTAATAGGGCTTCGCGGGGTCGGGTCCTTGGGACACGGGTGTTCCGATGTGTTTCACGAACTGCTGGACCAGCGGGATCTCCGAGGCGGAAGGCGCGGTTGCCGGCAAGGGGCCCTGGACGATGCGGAAGCCGATGCCGTGCTCCCCAGGGAGATTCTGTGCCTTTGCTTTCGCACGGACGGATTCCTCCTGGGCGGCGGTGTGAGTGAGGGCGGACGCCGAAACGAGCTCTCGCATTCGGTCCCCCCAACTCCAGTACAACCGGATGTAGCTCTCGCCTCGTTCCTTGAAGTAGGTCAGCTCGATTGGGTACTTGCGGTCCTTGATCATTTGAATTGCGCCCGTGCGCGCCAGCCCGCGTCCCCAGCCGTCGATGACGGTTGTTGAGCCTATGCGGAGTCTCAGGCCGTTGTCCGCGTCGGCGTGGAACGTCACCTTGCCGCTCGCGGGCGCCTGGATCTCGCCCAGCCATAGCGCGGACCAGTTTCCGCCGCCACGAGGATCGTTGTTCCAGTTGTTGTCGATCCTCTCGATGCTGATCGGGTCCTGCGGGTTGGTCAGGTCGATGTTGTCAAACCAGAGGCCCACCAAGCCCGTTCTGGGGGCGGCTGAGTCTCTGGACGAGGTGGACAAATCCGGCGCGCGGTAAACGCCAAACGCCGGGCCAACCGCCAGCCGGCTGTGGGGCGTGTAGAAGTCGATCCTGGGGACGTTGCGTTCTTCCAGGTCGAGCGCGCCACCCCTGACGACTTTCACCAGGCCGGCGGCCGGCCCGACCGGGTCCGTCTGGGGAGCGAATGCGTATTCGCCAAACCAGTCCCCGCACCATTCCCGGGGGCCGGTGAGCAGGTTCCTGACGCCCAGGGGATTGGCTTGTCCAAGGACGGGCTTGGGAGCGCCCGCCTGCCACCCGGCTTGAGCCACGTATTCCCACTCGGCCTCGGTCGGAAGCCGGTAGGGTCTGCCTTCCTTCTGGCTCAGCCACTCGCAGAAGGCAGCGGCCTCGTACCAGCTGACACCGGCCACATACGGCTCGTGGCGGGAGGTGCCGCGAAAGTCGCGTCGGAACTCACGAAAGGCCTCCGTTGTCACCTCGGTCTCGGAGATGTAGAAAGGGCTGCTGATCGAGACCTGATGGATAGGCTGGTCGGTCCAATGGTCGCGGTCGACTTGTCTTCCCATGACGAATTTGCCGGGTTCCACGCGGAGCATCAGGAGGCCGACAGAGTTCTTG
The DNA here is from genome assembly GCA_964421755.1 of uncultured Acidobacteriota bacterium. Lineage (GTDB taxonomy): Bacteria > Acidobacteriota > UBA6911 > RPQK01 > RPQK01 > CAVUUN01. The sequence continues at coordinate 17,206 of CAYQYP010000268.1, read as the reverse complement.
AAGCTCCGGCCGGCGTCTCCACCGGCGAACGTGAGAACGAGACAGGTGAAAAAGACTCCTAACAGCATTACCGTAGCGATCCTTCTCATAAGTTGTTCCCTGTTGGTAGGCGACGTGTATCAAGTGTCCAGAATCATGCGTGTCCCTCTCCCTTTTCCTTGTTGTGCACGCGGACGGGGCCTGATAATATCACATGTGAAATGTTACATCGTCACAAACTCGAGCTTCGAGTTCCGCATTATAGGGTGAAGTCAATTGTCCCGCGGGCCGGAAGATTCTGGCTCGCTCTTCCCGCCTGCGCGGCCGCGCTGCTGGGCCTGGTAATCTGGGCGGGCGCCGGGCGCCTGGTATCGAAGGCCGCCAGTGAGACTCCGGGAGGACCAGGCGAGCCGGTGCGCTATATAGGTCCCGATCAGGCCGACATGACGCACGAGGGTGGCCTGAGACTCGCGGTCGGAGTGAAAAGCTACCAGGTTTTTCGGGCCAACAAGGCCCATCCGGAACAGGCTGACGGCTTCGGTTGGCTTTACAACCATGCCCCCATGCTCGCCTACTGGCAGGGTCGTTTCTACCTGGAATACCTGAGCGGGCCGGTTCACGAAAACAAAGAGCGCATCCACACCCTGCTCACCTGGTCCTCGGACGGTCGCAATTGGGAAAAACCTGTAGTGATTTTTCCGGTCCAGAAGCTTCCGGACGGCACGCCTCTGCTCATGCACCAGCGAATGGGATTCTACGTCGCTCCGAACGGACGGCTGCTTGTTCTGGGTTTTTACGGCAAGGCCCCCCATCCGAACGACGGGAGCGGAATCGGCCGCGTTGTGCGCGAAGTGCTGCCGGGGAACAGCTTCGGCCCGATTTATTTCCTCCGCTATAACACCCATAACGGTTGGGGTGAGGCCAATACCCCATATCCGTTTTACACCAAGTCGTCCGACCAGGGTTTCAAGGATGCATGCCAGGCCCTTCTGGACAACAAGTTGATGACCATGCAGTGGTGGGAGGAAGACCGTTCGGCGGATGGCTTTTACTACCCGATGGGCGAGGCCCTGAAAGCGCTCTCGTTCTTCCACCGGAAGGACGGCAAGGTGGTCGGCCTGTGGAAAAGCCGGTGGGCGTCGCTCACGGCCGACGAGGGAAAGACATGGTCAAAGCCCGTGCAGGTCCCGTCGTTGGTAATGGCACAGGCGAAGGTTTGGGGCCAGCGGACAGACGACGGGCGCTATGCCTTGCTCTACAACCCGCGCGCGGACAACCGGCACCGTTACCCGCTCGCAATTGTGACCGGCGAGGACGGCATCACGTTCGACAACCTTCTGACCGTCGACGGGGAAGTCCCCCCGAGGCGTTACAACGGCACGGATAAGGCGTTCGGAATGCAGTATGTCCGAGGGATTGCGGAGGGCAACGGGAATCCTCCGGGCGATGAGCTGTGGGTGACCTACAGCTCCAACAAGGAAGATATCTGGGTGAGCCGAATCCCGGTCCCGGTGCGCGGTATCGTCGACCGTCCCGTTCGTGACGATTTTAACGGCGGGACTGCCGACGACCTGGACTGGAATCTCTACAGCCCGCTCTGGGCCAAGGCCGCCATTGCGCCCGTCCCGTCTTCAGCCAACCGGAGCCTGGAGCTGCGCGACAGCGAACCGGCCGACTACGCGAAAGCCGTCCGCGTGTTCCCGGAGAGCTACGACGTGATCGCCCGCTTCAAGCTGCAGGCCAAACAGGCGGACCATGGCCGGTTGGAGATCGAGCTTGCAGACCGCCACGGCTATCGTCCTCCGGTTCGCATCTTCTTGACGGCAAAAGGGCAGGTCGTGGCTTGGGACGGTAATCGGGCCGACGAGGCGAATCTCGGCGCGTACCGTCCAGGTCAGTGGTATCAATTCGAGATCAGGGCGAACGTCGAGGCTGCGGATTTCGATATCCTGATCGACGGCAAGCCTGTCCTGAAGGGCGCCGAGTTTTTGGACCCGGTGGATTCGCTCGAGCGGTTGATCTTTCGCACCGGGCCGTTCCGGGAAGCGCCGACGCTGCGCGACCCGAAATCGCCGGGAGCTGATCTGCCGAACGCCGACGAGAAGGTCCCCGAGGCGATCTTCTACATCGACGACGTGGAAATCGAGGTTAAGAAACCGGTGCGGGTATCGTAGTGGCAGACATGGACAAACACGGACGAGCGCGCGGCAGGCTTTCGGAATATGCCCGGCTGGGCGCCGCCCACCACTCGCTCTACCCGTGCAAGCACGACCCTGACGTGCATTTTCGGACTTTGCCGTGCCTGCTCGAGCGGCAGGACATCGAGGTTGTCGATCTGACCGTGCCCTACGGCGAGAACCGTGAGAAGTCAATCGAGATGATCCGGGCGTCCGGCAAGATGATCGTTTACAACGGTTACCTCATGCCCACCCCGATCATCCCCCTCTGCACGACCAGCCGGACCGAGCGCGAGCAGATCCTGATGTTGGCCCGGGACCAGGTCGATGTGGCGTCCGAGGCCGGCGCCTGCTACTTCATGCAAAGCGTGGGTGCGGACCCGGGCAACGCCCGAAGGCAGAAGGCATTCGAGGGGCTTGCCGAGTACATTCGCCGGCTCAACGACCACCTGAAGCAGAAGAGTGACATGGCTTTCCTGATAGAGCTCATGGACCGCGATATCCACAAGAAGTCGCTTTGCGGGCCGACTGCGGAGGTCGTCGAATTCGTCGAGAAACTACGAGAGGATGTCCCCGACCTCGGACTGGTACTCGATGTGAACCACCTCGTGCTGATGAGGGAGTCTTTTCACGAAGCGTTCGAACGCTGTGCGCCGTATTTGAAGCATGTCCACCTGGGGAATTGCGTGCTGGCAGATAGGAACCACCCGATGTGGGGAGGCGTTCACCCGCCGCTCGGGATCGAAGGGGGTGAAATCGAGGCAAAGCAGCTGACCGAACTCTTCCGAGTCCTGGTCAGGATTGGGTACCTGGGCAGAGAGAAGCGAGGCAGCATGAGCCTCGAGATCACGCCATTCCCCGGTCGTAGGCCTGATGCAACGCTGACGGACAATCTCGAGCGACTCGAGGAAGCCTGGCTGGAGGTATAGGGTTATGTCGTGCGGCAGGATACGGAAGCAACTTGGCGGCGGGATGACGCCGCTCGTTGACGGCGAGCTGAAAAACCTGCGGGTGAGCGCGCTCCTCCTGGCGCCTGGCGCGAGCCTCGAGATCGAGACGGGCGCGAGCGAGTACGCCTGTGTGCTGGTCCGCGGAGATTGCAGTGTCCGTCTGGGTAACGCGCCCGAAGTGCCCTTCGGTCCGCGGAGTGACCCGTTTCGCGAGTCGCCCTACGCGGTTCTCGCCGGTCGGGACGAGAGGGTCCGGTTCACTGCGCGTTCGGAATCCCTTATCGGTATCGCCTCTGCGCCGGCTGAGAAAGCTTTCGCGTCGGTGCTGGTGACTCCTGCCCAGGTCGGAGGCGGGCGCCGGGGCGTGGGCAACTGGGAGCGGGACGTCCGGTTTGTCTGTTGGTCGGACAACACCCAGGGGAACATGCTGCTTGCCGGAGAGACCGTCACGCCTTCGGGCAACTGGTCGACGATCCCCCCGCACCGTCACCAGTACGACACGCCTGGAGAGGAGGTGCCGTACGAAGAGGCCTACTTCTTCCAGTTCTCCAAACCTCAGGGGTATGGCCTGGCGTGGCAGTTCGATGACGAGGGGGAGCTTGATCAGGCGTACAGTCTGAGACCCAACGACCTGCTGTACATGTCACGCGGCTATCACCCGACGGTGGCTGGACCGGGATCCGATCTTTACCACCTGACATTCATGTGCGGAGCTTACAGGATTTCGAAGGCCAGGGTTCACCCCGATTACAGGTTTCTGCTGGAAGAGCAGAACCTGGAGAACCCGTATGCGAAGCAGTTGGTCAAAGGCAATAGTCAATAGTCAATAGTCAGTGGGCCATCAAAATGAGATCTTTGATCCTTAGGCGATTGCAGAATTCCCAAAACGAATATCGAATCTCGAAGTTGATCTCGAGGTTTCCTGCCTTCGACATTCGACATTCGATATTCGATATTCGATATTTGTTTTGCCGCAGATCGCGGGGAATTCTGCTATTGGTTCTTCTGTTTTCGATTTTAGTCTTTACTGGTCAGGCGGCTGCCCAGACTGTAGCGGCTTGGCCGTTTGACGAGCAGATCGGTATTTATCCGAGCTGTGTCATCAACGACGTGTCGGAGAACAACTACCCGATGGTCATCGGCCCGGGGGCTCAGATCGTGCCCGGGAAATTTGGAAATGCACTGGAGCCGATCGACCAGCCGGCGGTCAATTATCCGAAGTTCGGAAGCGTACAGTTCGGCCTCGCCACTCCCCCGGTCCAGGCAGGGCGAAAGGTTGAGCCCCTCACCTGGCACAACGCCCGGTTCTCCGCCCTGATGACGGCGGGTGAAAACCACCTGCGCAAAGAGACGGGCTTTGCGAACGCGTCCAAAACCCGGTTGAACCTCGGGGCTTTTGACTGGACCGTCGAATTCTGGTTCATGCCGACGCGTCCTGCCGGAGAACCAGGGGTGGTGTTCGAGCTCGGGGAAGGGCCGCGGGGAGAGAACGATCGAGTCACCGCGCTGATTCTCGACGCCTCGCGGGACAGCTTCACCCTGGTGAACCAGGCAGGTGGGGTCAGGGCGAGCATTCGAACGAGCAGGGAGGCGATGACGAAGCCGGACGTCTGGCATCATCTGGCTTTTGTATATTCGGCCCGGAACGGCCAGTTGTCTCATTTTATCGATGGTGAACTGCAGGGAAAACCGGCGAAAGCCACTCTGAAGGAGCTCAACCCCGGAGAGGAAGCGTACTTCACGGTCGGTCGCGATGGCTTGTGGCGCAACCCGTTGCCGGGCCGGTTGGATGAGCTGCGGTTCTCGTCGGCCGCCCTCTATTCCTCGAATTTCACTCCGCCTGGCAGTTTTTCGCCTCTGTCAGACGGCCGGGCGAAGCCGGTCCAATTGGCCGCAGGCCCGCCGCTCCTGTTTGGCGCCGATCGCCCGGGAGGTGAGCCGGTGCGACTCGAAGACCGCAAGCACCTGTTCATTGACGATGCCCTCATCTCGGAGAGTAAGGACATCACGTTCACAGTAAATCCAGTTCGGCTCGAGGAAGTGGTCATCGACAACATTGACGGATCGTTCCGCAAGCACCTCAACGTGATCGAGGACGAGAAAGGCCAGATTCGAATCTACCATGGGGTGAGGGACGATTTCTTAGGCGTTCATGTCTCGGACGACGGCCTGCGTTTTCATGCGCCAAAGCTTTGCAGCAGCGAGCCGAGTAACGTCGTCATCCCGGAAGAGACGGCCATGGGGATGGTCTTCATCGACCCGAACGCGCCCCCTGCCGAGCGCTGGAAATACATCAGCGATTACCATCGCCAGGGAATCTACATCTACACCTCGCCCGACGGATTCTCGTTCAAGCGGTTCCCGATTTCCGTTTTGCCTTTCAGGTCCGGGTCGCAGTCGAACATCTTCTATGACGAGCAACGCAGGCTTTATGTCAGTTACCACCGGAGCGACTTCCCGGTAACACCGGCAGGTAAGACCCAGCGGGAATTCGTGCGAACTGAAACGGATCAACTCCTGCAGCCCTGGACGTTCACCCCCCTGTCTCAATCCGAGATAGCGAAGATCGCCCAGAAGAAGCCCGTGCATGCGCTGAGTCCGTGGTACCTGGACAACGGGCCGCTGACGCCTGGAGGTTTCGGCGTCGAGTACCCGACTGCATTCGGTGCCGACCCGGTTTTGGACCCGATCGGGACCGATGTCTATGTTCCGAAGGCGATGAAGTACCCATGGGCGCCGGACACCTACCTTGCCTTTCCGCTTCTCTATTTCCACTACGAGGAGGACGGGCCGAAGACCCGGCAGGCACTGGGCGAGGAGGCGCGCGGCCTCGGATCGGGCCCGGTTGAGACACAGTTGTCGGTCAGCAGGGATGGGATTCACTGGAAGCGTTATCCCCGCCCGGCCTATCTTGGCATCGGGAAACACGGGGCGGACGCGATCCACCAGGCCTACATGGCTCAAGGCATGATTCGACGGGGCAACGAGATCTGGCAGTACTACTTCGGCGAGGAAGCCTACCATTCCTCCTGGAAGAAGAACACCAAGAGGGCCGTTTACAGGGTGTCTCAGCGCCTGGACGGTTTCGTTTCGGCCGACTCACCGTACGATCGTGAGGCGGTGCTGAGGACAAAACCGATACTGTTCCGGGGAAACCGCCTGGTGCTGAACATCGATACCGACGCGGCTGGTTACGTCCAGGTGGGCTTCCTCGACGAGTCGGGGAAGCCGATCCCCGGTTGGGGACTTGACGATTGCGTGTACATTAACGGCGACTTCATCGAGAAGGAAGTCGAGTGGCTCCGCTCGGGAATGGACGTTTCGAACCTGTCTGGGAAGACCGTGCAGGTCGTGTTTCGGCTGAGAGGGGCGAAACTCTACAGCCTGCAGTTCGTCGAGAAACAGTAATGAGAGGGCCGGTCACGTCTTTTACCCTGAAGGGGTTACGTAGCAAAGCCCAGGGTAGGCCGCCCGTTTCGCGGCCTACCCTGGGTTCGGGTCACGGCGAGCCGCTACCCTGAAAGGGTTGCGTATGTTGCTCGATACGCAACCCTTTCAGGGTTGGGATTTTTACGCGGCGCCACCCAGGGTAGGCTGCAAAAAGCGCGGCCAACCCTGGGCTTTGCTACGTGACCCCTTCGGGGTACGAAATCACGTTTGCAGGCGCCAACTAAGGAGAGACAAATGCGTATCAGCAGGCGAGAGTGTCTGAAGATGACCGGGAAGGCAGTCACGGCCCTGGCAGCAGGCGCCGCCGTTTCTTCGACCTTTCCGATCGCCGTGGCTGCTAGCAACGGCAAGCCGTGGAACATGCTTTTCATATTGAGTGACGATTTCGGGTGGAACCAGGTCGGGTACCACGGCACCCGTTACTATGAAACGCCGAACATCGACCGGATAGCCGCGGCGGGAATGCAGTTCACCGACGCTTACTCGGCAGCTCCGATCTGTTCTCCGACCCGGGCCAGCATCCTGACCGGCAAATACCCGGCCCGGCTTCATATCACCGATTACATCCCAGGTAGTTTCTACCCTTACGCGCCCCTCGCTCCCCCCCGCCAGCGCAGTGCTCTGCCTCTTGAAGAGGTCACGATCGCCGAGCAGCTGAAGAAAAAGGGATACGTGACGGCGCACATCGGCAAGTGGCATTTGAGCCCGAGTTACGATTATGCGCCTAACCGCCCATTCGATCCGGAAACCCAGGGTTTCGACGTGGTACTGAAGACGAAGAAGCCCGAAGGAGGGGATGACCCGACCAAGGATGCCCACAACGCCGTCGCTATCACAGAGGAAAGCCTTAAGTTCCTCGAGCAGAACAAGGACAAGCCGTTCTTCCTGCACGTTTCACACAACGTCGTCCACCGTCCCCTGATGGAGCACCCGGACCTGATCGCAAAGTACAAGGCAAAACCGGGCTCGGGGGAACCGGTCAACAATCCTGTCATGGGTGCAATGATCGAGCGGATGGATCGGGGAATTGGGCAGTTGCTGGACAAGCTGGACGAGCTGGGGCTGGCCGAGAATACCGTGGTCATCTTTGTCTCGGACAATGGCGGTCTGGAGCAAGAGCAAAGTCAGGCGCCGTTGCGCAAGGGGAAAGCGACGATCTACGATGGGGGTTTGAAGGTGCCGCTCGCCGTCCGGTGGCCCGGCGTGGTCAAAGCGGGGAGCCATTGTTCCACGCCCGTTATTTCAAATGACCTGTTCAACACTTTCCTCGAAATTGCGGGGATGGAGCACAAACTGAAAGACGTGGACGGGGAAAGCCTGGTGCCGCTTCTCAAACAGAAAGGTGGGCTGGATCGCAAGGCGATTTTCTGGCACTATCCGCACTATCATCATCTCGGCTTCAAACCGGCCGGGGCGGTGCGCGAGGGTGACTATAAGTTAATCGAGTGGTACGAAGAGACTCTGCTGAAGAAGGACAACCAGGTCAGCCTGTTCAACGTTCGCAAAGATCCCGGAGAAACGCGGGATCTGGCCGTCGATATGCCCGCAAAAGTGGCAGACCTGCGAGCTAAACTGCACGCCTGGCGGAAATCGGTAGGGGCACAGGAGATGACGGTCAATCCGAACCACGATCCGAACAAGGCTGGTGTCCGCGAGGAAATCCAAACAGACTGAGAGACCCCGGCTGAAAGGCCGGCGGGGAGAAGGTTATGGCCGACTTATTATCAATCGAGCACAGTGAGCTCGGTGAAAAAGTTTACACCTTGATCAGACAAGAGATTCTGCTCAGACGCTTTCAGGCGGGAGAGAAGCTGGACATCTATCGTCTGGCAGACCAACTGGGGGTCAGCCGGACTCCGGTCAAGGATGCGGTGAACCGCCTGGCCCTTGAAGGTCTGATCGAGATCGTCCCGCGGCGTGGAACTTTCGTCACAAAGTTTGGGCGGAGGGATATCGAGGAGTTGTTCGACGCCCGCTGCATGGTCGAATTGTGGGCCGCACAGAAAGCTATGAAGCGGGTGACCGACGAGCAGATCCGACAGTTGGAGGAAGTGGTCGGCGAAGGCGCGAGGATCCTGAAGAAAGCGGACGGGGCGTTTGATTATCAGGCTTTCTCGGTCCTGAATGCGCGCTTTCATCGCCTGATGCTCGAATTGTCCGGCAGCCGCAAACTTATCGAGATTTATGATTCGCTCCATACGCATGTGCAGGTGACACGTGCCATGTCCCAGCGGGCGTTGGAAGCATGCCGGCTTGCCCAGGCCGAGCACGAGAAAATCGTTGGTGCTTACCAGCGACGCGATCTCAAGGGACTGAAGGCGGCGATCACTGCGCACCTCGAATCGACCCTCGAGGGCAGCCTGAAGGTCATGGAAGAGCGCGGCGGCGCGCTGTAAGGCAGCGTAGTCAGCGGTCAATAGTCGAGAGATGTTCACCCCGACAGCAATCAGCAAGTGCCGATTGGCTATCGACGTCCGTTTTTCTTCGCCTGAACCTTTCCCATTTTTCCGCTTGACCCATCCGTCAAAGCATGTGATATTTCACATGCCATATTTTGTGAATGGTTAGACTTTGACGGGTGCGTATTTCCCAGGCTTGAGATCCAGAGGGGTAAAGCTCCTCGCACGCAAGAAAAAGAGTGGGATTGGGGTGAGCGCCAGGAAGACGCCCGGCCCTTTGCCCGCTGCTAAGGCTGCCCAGCCAAGGAGTCGACAGAAATGAGAGACAAGGCAAGATTGATGGTCCTCGTGTTGACCATCACCCTTCTCGGCACGACTGCCGTCGGTCAGCGAACGACCGCGACCCTCTTCGGTATCGTTCAGGACTCAACAGGAGGTGTGGTGCCCGGGGTGTCCATCGAGCTGACTAACCAGCAAACGAACACCAAATTGACTGCGGTTTCCAACGACGTGGGCGAGTTCACATTTTCGTTCGTGCCGGTCGGCCGCTACGATGTCAAGGCGGAGCTGGCCGGTTTCAAAACGCATGTGCGCACCGGGCTGGAGCTCACGTCCGGCCAGCAGATCCGGTACCCGATCGCGCTGGAGGTCGGGGAAATCAGCGATGTGACGACGGTGAAAGCCGAAGCGCCTCTGCTTCAAAGCGCCAGCGCAACGACCGCCTCGCAGTTTTCGCGGCTGCAGTTAAGCGAGTTGCCTCAAGGACGTCGTGACTTCGCGTCGCTGCTCAGTCTCGAGCCCGGGATCAAGTACGACAACCGGGGCCAGGGCCTTTTCTCGATCAACGGCCTGGCCTCCGGAGGCATGAGCATCACGGTCGACGGCGTCGATGCCTCGGGCGATCCGGAGACTCCTTCGGTTTCGGCCTTCCAGGGTTTCAACAACATCAACGTGATGAGCCAGGAAGCCATCCAGGAAGTGGTCGTCTCCAAGGATGTTATTTCCGCCGAAGTCGGACGCACCTTCAGCGCCAATATCAACGTCATCAGCAAGGGCGGGACCAACGAGTTTCACGGTTCCCTGTTCGAGACTTTTCAGAATGACGCGCTGAACGCGAACTACGCGTGGTCGACAGCCTCACAGAAGACGCCGATTCGGTACAACCAATTCGGCGGGTCGATCGGCGGACCGATCGTGAAGGACAAGGCGTTTTTCTTCTTCACTTACGAAGGCTACCGTCAGAGATCGAGCGGCGTGAAGTCGGAGTTGGTCCCGACCAAGGAGTACAAGGCACTCGCGGCCGCAGCGATCCCGTCCTCAAAGGCCTTCATGGACCTCTGGCCCGACCCGACGGAGCCTTACGCCGCCGGGGCTGCCAGCGCGCGAGCGCGTTACGTGGATTTCGACACCAAGAATGACGACCATTTCGTCATTCGCGGCGACTGGAACGTCAACAGCACCAACATGCTGGCGGCGAGGTACACGGCGGGAAGCCCGGACCGGGTTGAGCCGCGTCCAGCCAAGGGGAACCCTCGGACCTACCTGGGCGAGAACGATTCGGCCAACGTGACGTGGACGAAGGCGGCGGCCTCCTGGACAAACGAGTTCCGGGTCGGTATGAAGTGGGATGAAAACCAGCGGGTCGACGCCATCCACGCCAATGGCAAGATTCCTGGAATCCGAATCGACGGGCACTTCCGGGCCGATGGTGAGAGCCTGGTCGTGGCGGGTCATTTCTACAGTTTTGAAGACGTCTTCGCGAAGACCTTCGGTCGTCACACGCTGAAGTTCGGCGCGATGTACGTCGGGCGGGCGCCCGGGCGTTACGACGAGGAGACGCCGATCTACCGGTATGGCAGTGCCGAAGATTTCCTGGCGAACAAGCCCAAAGAAGTGCAGTTCACGTTTGGGCAACCCAGATATCACGGCCGGCTGTGGGAGATGTCCGGCTTTGTCCAGGATGACTTCCGGGTAACCCCGAGCCTGGTTTTGAACCTGGGCGTCCGTTACGACTACTTCTCGGTCTTCTCCGAGCAGGACGGAATGCTCTACAATCCAGGGACTCTGGCCAACGCGCTGAAGACCCCTGCCGTGTTCCGCGACCCGGACTCCCTGTACAACGCTGATGTCAATAACATCCAGCCGCGCGTGGGCCTTGCCTGGGGAATCGGCAAGGATAGCAAAACGATCATCCGCACCGGTTTTGGCATCACGGTAGCCCCGCCGAATCCCCGGGCCTTTTCCTCGATGGTGTTTTACAGTCCCGAGATCCCGTGGCGGCAGGTTTTCAGTAAATCCGACGCAAGCAAGTACGGGATCGTCTACCCGATGTCCAACGAGGAGGTGCTTTCCATCGTTTCGGCGCAGCAGTTCCCGCGCAGCTACCAGGTCTACGACGAGAATCACCCGAGCCCGTACGCCATGCAATGGAAGTTCGACATCCAGCGCCAACTGACCCCGACGATCGTCTTTGAAACCGGCTACATCGGAAACAAGGCGGTCAAGGTCAGCCTCACGCGGCAAGGCAACATGCCCGATCGCATCACGGGTTTGCGGCCGAACCAGGAGGTCGGGTCTTTTCAGTTCCGAGATCCCTCGGATTTCAGCTACTACCACGGGTGGCAGAGCTCGATTCGAAAAACCCTCTCGAATAATCTGGCCTTTGGCGCCAACTACACTTGGAGCAAGGCGATGGCGCTCTCGCAGGGCGACTTCTGGCCAGGAAATGACGTTCGAGTCCAGGACGAGAACAACCTGCGCGCGGACATCGGACCCACCGACAATGACCGAACGCACCGATTCAGCTCCAACTGGTTCTACGAGCCCCCGGTGGCCAACTGGTTGGGCCTGCACGGCCCCCTCGGACAGGTCCTGGGCGGCTGGAAACTGGGTGCTATCTTCAACGCCACGACGGGTCGGCCGATCTATGTGGAGCAGGATTCCAGCATAGATTTCTCGAGACCGGACTGGTCAGGCGCCGATGCCTACTCCAACGCTCCCGACCCTGGGAATTACCAGACGTGGTGGCTCAACCCCGCGGTCTTCACTATGGTGCCGATTATCAAGGCCAGCGGCATGACCGAACGGCCGGGAACGCTTGGCAAGAACGTTTTCCGCGCCCCTGGCTCTTGGGATTTCGACGTTTCCGCGGCCAAGGAAGTGACGATCCGCGAAGCGATGAAATTCCAGGTGCGGGGCGAGTTCCTCAATGCCCTCAACCATGCCAACCTCGGAGCCCCGAATACCGACATCATGAAATCGTCGACGTTTGGGATCATCACCGGCGTGAGTGGGGCCCGCGTGATCCAGCTCAGCATGAAGCTGACCTTCTAGTATTGGTCAGACGGTTGCCGGACGGGCAGACGGTATGTTCCCTTTGCCCGTCCGGTCCCTGCCTTCTCGAGGTTATATGAGCCAAAGCGGAAAGACGGTCAGAGGTGTGATCGTTCCCATGATTACGCCCTTCACGGTTGACGGGGCGATCGACCAACCGGGAGCGCAGAGGCTGATTCGTCGCATAGACCAAGCTGGTGCCTACATCTTTATCCTCGGGACAACCGGGGAATCTGCCTCAATATCCCAGTCGCAGAGGGCTTGCCTGCTGGAGACCGCGCGGCGTACCCTTCCTTCCAGCAAGCCGCTCTACGTCGGAATCTCGGGGAATTGCTTCGAAGATTCACTGTCCGCCGCACGGTCGGCCGCCGACCTGGGAGCAACGGCAGTCGTGGCCCATCTTCCGTGTTACTACCCGATTGACCCGGATCAGATGTTTTCCTACTACGAGAAGCTGGCGGACAGAGTGCCGCTCCCCTTGGTCTTGTACAATATCCCGGTTACTACGCACCTTTCGATTCCGTTGTCGGTTGCGGACCGGCTCAGCTGCCATCCGAACATTATTGCTCTCAAGGACTCGGAGAAGGGTTTGCAGCGTTTGCAGGAGAGTTTGAACCTGTGGTCCAAGAGGCAGGATTTTGCGTTCCTGGTCGGGTGTGCGGTCCAGTCGGCGGAGGCACTCCTTGGTGGCGCCGACGGGATTGTGCCGAGCGGGGGGAACGTGTTCCCGGGATTGTACCAGGAGCTTTACCACGCCGCTCGGGCGGGTGAGGCGCAAACGGCAAGGGAATACCAGTCCTTGGCAGATCGAATTTCCGAGGTCTATCAGAAGGGACGGAGCCTGAGCAGGTCTTTGGCGGCCTTGAAGTTATGTGCCGCCGAGATGGGGCTGTGCGAAAGCCATGTCATTTCGCCATTGCTTCCGGTCAATGGGGCGGAAGCGGCCGAGATAGCCGCGTGCATCGCCCACTTCAAGAGGTGCGAATCGGCATCCTGGCAAGGAGTCTTACGTGGGTAACAAGCTTCATGTATTGGACCTGCTTGTCCTCCTGGCTTCTGTAGTCATATTCCTGGTAATCGGCGCCTCATTCTCTGGCCGGCAGAAATCGACTCACAAGTACTTCAAGGCCGGCGGCTCGATTCCCGCCTGGGTGATCGGGATGTCGATTCTCGCCACCCTCATCAGCAGCGTCACGTTCCTCGCCTATCCCGGTGCCGGATTTAAATCCAACTGGATACTCCTGGTCCAGGGACTGATGGTCCCCCTGGTGCTCCTCGGCCTGGTCTGGATAGTCGTCCCCTTGTACCGCGAGGTTATCGGGCTGAGTGCCTACGAATACTTCGAAAAGCGTTTTGGCTTCTTTGCGCGCATTTACAGTTCGCTCTCTTTCAGCCTGATGCACTTCTCGAAGATGGGGACGGTTTTCTTCCTTCTGACCGTTGGCCTCGCCTCCCTGTCCGGTTTTGACCCGTACATGATTCTTTGGTTCCTCGGCCTCGTGATCGTCGTGATTACTGTCATCGGCGGGATCGAGGCGGTGATCTGGGCGGACGTGTTCCAGGGATTTCTCTTCATTGCCGCCGGCCTGGTCTCGGTGTTGGTGCTCCTCTTTCTGCCACCCGGCGGACCCGGCGCGGTTCTCCAGACAGCTTGGGACCACGGCAAGCTCGGTTTTGGGCCTTACGATTTGGATTTCTCGAAACTCACGTTTATCGTGATGGCGCTCAACGGAGTTTTCTATGCCGTGCAGAAGTACGGAACCGATCAGACGATAGTGCAGCGCTATTTGGCGGCCAAGTCGGATCGCGCAGCCATCAGGGCGTCGCTGATGGGGGTGCTGCTGTGCGTCCCGGTTTGGGCGGTCTTCATGTTTATCGGGACCGCGCTTTACTCCTTCTACGAGATCACCAAGCTAGCCCTGCCCGCCGGAATGAAAGCGGAGGAAGTGTTCCCGTACTTCCTGATGACCCAGATGCCGCCGGGAGTGGTCGGATTGATTCTGTCCGGCCTGGTCGCCGCCGCCATTTCCACGCTGGACGCAGACCTGAACTGCCTGGCCGCTGTAGCGGTCGAGGACTACTACGGAAGGTTCAGACGTGGTGCGACCGACCGGGCCAAGCTCATCGTTGGTAAGTTGGTCGTAGTCGTTTGCGGCATCGCCGCTGTGCTGATCGCATCCCTGTATATCAGGCTGGGCGGGGAAGGCGTTCTGGGTATTGTCTTCAACCTGTACGCTATCTTCTCAGGGGGAATAGTCGGTCTGTTTCTGCTGGGTCTCCTGACGCGCCGTGCCAACCGGCAGGGGGTTCTGATCGGTATTCTGGCGTGTGTGGTTTTCACAGCCTGGGCCACTCTGACCTCCACTCAGATCCCGGCTTCCGGCGGAGGCAAGGCTCTGATGCTCGACCTCGGCCGGTACAACTTTACGCATCACACGTACATGCTCGGCGTCTACAGTCACCTGATTCTTTTCGCCGTGGGGTACGTCGCCAGCCTGTTCTTCCCGGCCGGGAACCCGGCACGGAACCTGACTGTTCACGGATGGCTGGATAAACGCCGGGCTGCGGCCAAAAACGAGCCCGTGGCCGAAAAGCGGCCTGAGAGTCTGGTTCGGTGATTTGCATGATCAACAAGCTCGCCCCCGTCTTTTTTCTGCTCCTGTTGTTCTTCTGTCCAAGTGCAAACGGCCAGGCGGGGCCGGGGCCCCGGGTCGAGGAGGTGAATGTCTCGGCGTATCGGGCGGTTTACTACGTATCACCGTCGGCGACCATGGAGGGAAACGGAACCCGCGAGAAACCGTGGAAGAGCCTGGATCAAGCGCTGGCGAAAGTCCCTCGTGCTTCGTCCGCCTCGCGGTATGCGGTTCTTGTCAGCCAGGGAACGGTTGCCGTCGAGACGATCCGCATGAAGGAGCACGTGGACCTTTTCGGCGGCTTCAGCAGCACCGGCTGGAAGCGCGATTTGACCGGATACCCGAGTGTTTTGAGTGGCGGGCAGAGCAGGCGGGTTCTCGTGGGCGCCTCTCATGCAATTCTGGACGGGTTCACGGTCCGGTCGGGTCGTGTCAGGGGAAAGGGCGCGGGACTGCTGTGCGATGGGACTTCCCCGGTTATCCGCAATAACGTATTTGTCGAGAACACGACCCTCGCGCCGTTCAACTGGGCGCCGAAAAACCTGCACGAGGTCGCGAACGACGGAGGAGCTATTTATGCCGCCAACGGCGCTGCCCCGGTGATCGAGCACAACCTGTTCGTAGGCAATATCACCGAGTCGGGGCGGGGGGCGGGAATCGCCTTTCACGGTCGCTGCCGAGGCAGAATCAGCGACAACGTTTTCCTCGACAACGTGACCGGGACCCAGGATCCGAAGCGCAGCAGCGATGGTGCGGCAGTTTCGGTCTTCGACTGGAGCTCCCCGACGATTGAGAACAACCTGTTCATCGGCAACCGGGCACTTGCCTCCAACGACGCCGGTGGACTCTTCATCGCGCTCTGGTCATCTCCGGCTGTCATCGGGAATGTGTTCGTAGGTAACGAGGGCACCGACGATGCTGGTGCACTCTTTTTCGGTGGGCAGGAGCACCGCTACGACAGTCCCCTCGACACGCTCCCGGACCGGCAGTCGTTTTTTGTCGTGATCGACCGGAACTACTTTGCCGGCAACACCAATTCGGCCCACAACTCGGGCGCCCTCCGTTTTACGATGGAAGGCCGCGGGCGCTTCTCTAACAATGTGTGCCTGCAAAACGAAGGGGTGTACTTCCAGCGAAGCGAGGTCGAGATAGTTCACAACACGATCCTGGACCCGTTCCGTATCGTGGAGACGAAGGAAGGCCTGGGCCCATCGAAACTGATTAACAACATCATTTGGGCGCCGCTGGTTATCGAGGCGCCGGTTTTGCTCAACCACTGCAACCTGCAGGAGATGCGGGACGGGCATGGCAATATCAGTCGGCAGCCCGAGCTGCTCAAAGACGAGAGCACGCTACTCGTCGAGTCCGCAATTTACCAGGCGGATCAGTTCATCAGCTCGTTGAAAATCAGCGGAGGCTCCGATTTGAGCCATTTCGTAGGGCGCGCGGTAAAGGCTGGAGAAAAATGGAGCATCGTGCACTCGGCTGTTGGACAGACAGTCACGGTCTGGGGTGATCTCAATGGGAGCCGGGAATTGCGTTTTCCGGCTTCGGGTCACCTGGCCCCGGAATCCCCGGGGGTGGATGCGGGATTGGGTGTCGCGTCCGTTTCTCACGATCTGGATGGGCAGAAGCGACCCCAAGGTAAGGCGCACGACCTGGGCGCCGACGAGGTGCGGTGAAGAAATTGACCACGAAACACACGAAATCCACGAAAAAGACGAAGGATCGATTTCGTGTGTTTCGTGTGTTTCGTGGTTGCGCACTAGGAGTGACAGCATGGATGTCAGGTGTCGAATAACCAGAGCGGTTCTCCTGCTGCTTTTGATCCTGCCCCTGAAAGCACAGCCAGCCGACAAGGCGCCGGCCTACAAACCGCAGCGGATCAACAAGGCCATCGAGCTTCTTGCGCAGGGACAACCGATTTACTACGCCGAGGCGTACGGCGGATACGAGGAAGGCAAGAAGCTGGCCCGCACCTGGGCCGACTACATCATCTACAACATGGAGCATGCCCCGCTGGACTTCAATGCCCTCCAGCAATTCATGCGGGGGCTGGTTGAGGGCGGTCCGACGCCGAGCGGTCATCGCACCCCGGCGGTCATCGTTACGCTTCCGGTTTTGGGTTTGGATGTGGAGACTCTTAAGGGCGGTTCCTGGATGATCCAACAAGCGCTGGCTCAAGGTGTCCACGGACTGCACCTGGGCCGGGCCCGGGATCCCGAGGCGGTCAAGCTGTACGTCCAGGCGGCGCGCTACCCGTTTCACAAGAAGGCCGTAGATGT
>CAYQYP010000267.1:0-14768 GCA_964421755.1 uncultured Acidobacteriota bacterium | reverse complement strand
AGGAGGACTGGGAGGAGGACGAAGAGGACGAACACGAGTAGGCTGTTGGTCTCCGGCAGGCAGCGCCGTCCTCTGTCCGGTCCCGACACTTCTGGAGCGCGGCGGCCTTCGGGAGCGCGGACGTCCCGTCCGCACTGGGTTTGCGGGCATCCTGCCCGCCCGCCGGGCATCTTGCCCGGCGTTCTCCCCCAGATCGCGGCAGATCGAACAACATCAACGGCGGGCAAGATGCCCGCCGCGCGGACGAGACGTCCGCGATCCCAGTGCGGACAAGATGTCCGCGCTCCAGAGGGCCGATTTCCGTGCTCGATGGGCGACGAGCTTGCGCGGCCCTGCCAGATTGCTCTACCGTTTACGCCCGCCTGCGGTGTCTGCGACCGGCTCAAACAACAGCTTGTAGCTGTACGCCTGAACCTTCACGCAATACTCGTCGTGAACGCGGGCGCCCCAGCTGTTATCACCGCCAACGCCCATGTGCCTGTGATCCAGCAGCACTTCGTTGAAATCCCTCCTCGGCAACTGGTAATCGTGGGTTGCCTCGGCCAGGTCTTCCATTGAATAAGGCCGGGCGGTGAACTCGAAATCGACGTCGCCTGAGACGCGAAAACCTCGGCCGCCGGCATTCGTAAACGTGACCCACTTGATATCGGTTCGATTTCCGTTCTCTTGCGAGCGCGGATAAGGGTAGACCAGCTCCTCGACTGTGGCCGAATACCGCCCGATCTTGGCCCCGGTCTTGCGGTCCCAGTACGTCTCCTGCGGCCCACGCCCGTACCACTGCACGCTGTTGAAAGCCTTGGGGATGGCCATCCGGGTACCCAGACGTGGCATGAATCCGCCCTGCTCGCCCCTCGGGCGAAAATCCACTTGGACATGGAGACGACCGTCGCCCCTGATAGTGTAGGTCATCGTATAGTCGGCCTTGTCTTTCGGAAGGCTCGACCGGGCCACAACTTCGACGCTTGCGGGATCCTTCTGGGTGGCGATGACCGAGGCGACCTCGCGTTTCTCGACCGCGTCCTTCCAGACGGCGTAACGCTGGACAAAACCGTTCCGGTATTGGTTATCGTTGGGCACTCGCCAGGTATTCGGAACGAGCGGCGAGGCGAGCAGCTCGACGCCTCCGAGCTTGTACGATTCGAGTTCGCCGTTCTTGGCGTTGATTCGTGCCGAGACCCCTTCTCCGGTTACGACGATCGCATCTGCCGTTTGCTTCAGCTCGAGCCTGGCTGATCTCGCGGTCAGCTGGTCGCGGCCGTTTGTCAGCTCGAACTGGTCCCACGCCACCTCGTGGCCAGCGGGGGCCCAGCTCTGCTTACTGGCCAGCGTAAAGGATATTGTCAGGACTTCCCTCGCGTCAGGTTTGGAGCCGGGCGCGGGCATCGGGATGCTCACCTCGCCCTTCTGGCCGGGAGCGATTTTCAGTCGCCCGAGTTTCCCGCTTCGAACTGGAGCGCCGTCGTTTTCGGCTCGCCATGTCGCCTCGAAATCTGAAAGATCCGTGAAAAAGAACTTGTTCGCGACTGTGAACTTCCCTGCCTTGGCATCGACCGCCTCGACCTTGATGTTCTGGTACACCTTCTTGACCTGCGCAAGCGACGGATGAGGGGTACGGTCGGCCTGGACAAGGCCGTTAAGGCAGAAGTTGGCGTCGTTCGGGAAGTCCCCGAAGTCTCCTCCATAAGCGAAGTAATTCTTTCCGGTCTCCTTATCCGTTCTGAGGATCCCCTGATCTACCCAGTCCCAGATGAAAGCGCCTTGCATCGACGGGTGCTTTTCAAACTCATCCCAGTATTCCTGCAGATTTCCGACGCTGTTGCCCATCGCATGGGCGTACTCGCACATGAGGAACGGCTTTTCAGGGAATTTCTGGGCCTCCCTCGTGAGTTGTCGGGGAGGCGGATACATGACCGAATTAATGTCGGTCGCCTTCCCGTCGCTGTTCGAGGAAGAGCCCTCGTAATGAACCGGGCGTGGATCGCGGCCGCGTATCCAGTCGGCTTCGGCCTTGAGGTTCGGACCGTCGCCCGACTCGTTGCCCAGGGACCAGATCACGACGCTCGGGTGGTTCTTATCTCGCTCAACCATGCGGCGCGCCCGGTCGATAAAACACTCAGTCCAGGCCGGATCGTTCGCCAGTTGGTTGCGCGAGTTCGTGCCGTATCCATGCGTTTCTACGTTGGCCTCGTCGATGACGTACAAGCCATATTCATCGCACAGGTCATACCAGAGCGGCGCGTTGGGGTAATGGGACGTCCGGACGGCGTTCACGTTGTTTTGCTTCATCAACAGGACGTCCTTGACCATCGAATCCCGCCGGACGTACTGGCCGGTCTTCGGGTCGTGCTCATGCCGGTTGACCCCCTTGAAATAGACCGCTTTCCCGTTGATCAGGATCTGGGCGCCCTTGATCTCCACCTGCCGAAAGCCAACCCGGCTGGGAACTACTTCGAGCACCTGGTTGCCCGCGCCTGACAGTGTCAGGAGGAGCGGGTAAAGATCCGGTGTCTCAGCCGACCATTTTCGAGGCGACTTGACCGGGATGCTCCACGAGACGCTGGCCGTTTTGCCGGGGGCCACGGTCGCCGGACGCGGCTCTTTCGGAACGACCGACTTGCGGGCCGCATCCAGCAGTTCCAGGGTGACTGAGCAGGAGCCCGGCTGGTCCGACGTGTTCTGGATCTCGGCTTTCACTTCCAGAACCGCATCCCGGAAGTCCTTGTCCAGCTTGGTGGTGATTTCAAAATCACGAATGTGGAGCTTCGGCGCCGACCAGAGATAAACATCCCGGAAGATTCCACTCATTCGCCAGAAATCCTGGTCCTCCAGGTAGCTGCCGTCACACCATCGGTAGACTTCGGCGGCGAGAAGGTTTTCGCCCGGTTTGAGATAACGGGTAACATTGAATTCAGCGGGCAACCTGGAATCCTCGCTGTAACCCACCTTTTCACCGTTAATCCAGAGGTAGAAAGCACTGCTGACGCCATCAAACGTCAGGTAGACCTCACGGCCCTGCCAGCCGGCCGGCACCGTGAACGTTCGCCGGTAGGAGCCCACCGGATTGCGTTCCGCAAAGGCCGTGTATTTCTGAGGGGGTTCCGAGGTAACGCGAGGAGCGTCTTGCTTAAAGGGATAGACGATATTGGTATAAATGGGCGTTCCATAGCCTTCCATTTCCCAGTTGGACGGCACCCGGATCTCCTTCCAGCTGCTCACTTCAAAATCGGGCCGGAAGAAGTCCACGGGGCGTTTGCCCGGCTCCGAAACCCAATGGAACTTCCACTGCCCGTTGAGACTTGCGTAATAAGGAGACGCTTCGCGGGCCCTCGTGAGCGCCTGGTCCCGATCCGGGTAAGGCATCAGGGTGGCATGGGCCGGTTCCTTGTTGATCCCGATCACCTGGGGATTTTCCCAATCCTGCTGACCAGCGCCACCCTGGTTGGCCTGCGAGCGCAGACCAAGACCCGAGATACCGACCAGAAGGCACACACAGAGCACAAGACTGAACAGGCTGGCAGACCTCATCGTTTGTATCCTTTCGATGGCGCCTCCCCGAACGGAAGGCTCGACCTAGATTCTAATCGTGCTTGCCAGCCGACGCCAGACCGCTTCGCCCGGGCCAAAGTTGCGATTTGATAAAATAGTAAACATGCGTCCGCTCACTGACCCTCCCGGCCGCTCGACGCCTGGCTCCGGCCGAGTCAACCTGTCGCTCGTCGTTTCGCTCCTCACCGCTGTCGTATTGATCGTTCTCACAGTAGTCGTCCTTTGGCGTATGGACACGGTCGAGACCGCACTGCAGGAGGTGGGCCTCCGGGTAGAGAGAATCGGCCGAACGACCGAGGAGGTTGCGGAAGAGTCTCGCGCGAGCAGGCGGAGGGCAGCCGAGGCGGAACAAGACGCGCTGGAATCAGCCCGGGCCAGGGACGAGGCGCAGGCCGGCCGGGAGACCGCCGAGCGCGCGGCCGATACCGCCCGGGAGGAGCTGCGCATCAGCCAGGAGGAGGCCGCCCGGCAAAAGGAACGCCAAGAGGCTGAGCTGAACCGACTGCAACGGGCGCTGGGACATATTGCCGAGACTCGCCGGACGGCAATGGGGCTCGTCATGAGCCTTGGCAGTGACTCGATCAACTTCGATTTCAACAAGGCCGTCCTCCACGCCCAAGACAAGGAACTGTTGAGCCGTATCGCCGGCATCCTGCTGACGTCGTCGGATTACCGGATTGATATTCACGGTCACACCGATGACGTCGGAACCGATGAGTACAACCGCGGGTTGTCCGAACGACGCGCGCAGGCGGTCAGGGACTATCTGGTCGAAGCCGGAATCAACCCGGGGATTATCTCCACGCAGGGTTTCGGGAAAGCCCGGCCGCGTTTCTCGGGCACCGACGACCAGTCGCGGTCAAAAAACCGTCGGGTCGAAGTGGCGATCGTCAATACCCGCATCCTTGAGGTCAACGCAGCCCCGAAGCCAGCCGAAAGCTCCCCCGAATCACCGGAATAGTCCTATCAGAGTCCCTCCGGGCCGGGACGTGCGCCCCCTCCCGTGACGCCCAAAGCTTGGCCGCTTGATCCGCCGTCGGGTAAGCAGGCCGAAGTGACAACTTTAGTGCCGAATTTCCTCAGGAACCGGCTAGGTTGGGCGTGGATGCCCGTGCTATTCTCTGCCGATCCGTCGAGTCGGACGGCGAGGGCACAGCGTGACGACGATAGGACTGGTCGGTTGCGGAAATTGGGGGAAGCATATACTTCGCGACCTTGTCGCGCTCGGTTGTGAGACCCGGGTCGCCGACATAGACCATGGCGCTCGAGAACGGGCGCTCTGTCAGGGCGCGACCGGCGTCTCTGTCCGGGCGCAGGATCTTCCGGCATGCGAAGGCTACGTGGTTGCCGTTCCGATTCCCGACCTGGCCTCTGTCAGCGCCACCCTTCTTACTCGCGGGAAACCCGTCTTCTCAGAAAAGACTCTCTGCCTGTCGCTCGAAAGCGCTGACCGTCTGGCGGCGCTCGGCGGCGATCGACTCCAGTTCGCCATGCATAAGTGGCGATATCACCCGGGTATAGAGGCGCTACGATTGGTTGCCTGTTCGGGCCGCATCGGCGTTCTGGAAGAGATCCGCCTGACCAGGCACGCGTGGGTTCCCGATCTGCACGGAGGCGACGTTGTTTGGACCCTGGCGGTTCACGACTTCACCATCATCAGGCACATCCTGGGCCATATTCCGCCTCCGTCGCATGCTTGGCTCCGTTTTGAGGGCGATCTCCCGGTAAGCCTCCTCGGCGTCCTGGAGGATGACGTTCGAGCAGCCGTAAGTGCCTGTGCCCGGCACTGCGT
Source organism: uncultured Acidobacteriota bacterium (assembly GCA_964421755.1). Lineage (GTDB taxonomy): Bacteria > Acidobacteriota > UBA6911 > RPQK01 > RPQK01 > CAVUUN01. Next base: position 9,430 of record CAYQYP010000267.1, on the reverse strand, counting down.
CAAGCAATCTGGCGCCAGCATCCATGGTTCGGCGGGCGCGGCGGCTCTGCCCGATGCGTTGTCCCCGAGCATCGTTATCCAGGATGCGAACGGGATCGAAGAGGTGCCGGTCGACCCGACGTTCCCTCTTCTGCTTGAGTTGACCGAGTTCGTCGAGCACCTGCGTGGGGGACCGCCACCACGCTGTAATCTGGCCGAAGCCCGAGAAACAACTGCCGCTTTACTCGCTCTGCGCCGTATCGCCGGCCTGGGGACTTGAGGTACGACGTCTTTTACCTATGCGAGCGAGCATAATCCTCCCGACTTTCGGTGACGCGCCGTTCATACGCTGGGCGATCGCGAGCGCCCAGCGCCAGACCGTCCACGAGCTTGAAATCTGCGTTATCTGTGATGGATCCCCGCCTCAGATGGTCGACACTCTACGAGGCCTTTCCAGAGAAGATCCGAGGATCAGGGTCTTTAGCTTTCCGAAAGGGCCGCGTCACGGCGAAATCTATAGACACCAGGTGATCACCGACGAAGCAACTGGTCGAATCGTCTGCTACTTGAGCCACGATGACTTGTACCTGCCCTGGCATGTCGAGTCGATGGAACGTGCTTTGGAAAAGGCCGACTTTGCCAATAGCGTCGCTGTCGGGATGACTACCACCCGGGACGAGAAGGGGCAGTTGCGGGCCGAGGTACAAGCGGTCGTCCTGACCGATCTCGAAGACGCCTTTTTTCGGGATATCGTGCTTGAGTGGGATAGGAAGAGACGGGGCTTCGGACTGATTTTTGGCTCCCACACCCGCGACGCCTATCTCCGCCTGCCGGAGGGCTGGGCAACTACACCATCGACTTTTCCGACGGACATGTACATGTGGCGGAAGTTCGTCGCATACGCGGGCCAGCGTTGCGCCAGTCCGATGGAGATCACGGCACTGCATTTCGAGAGAAGCGCCGAGTCCTCTCCGGGGGAACGGGAAGCAAGCTTGGCTTGGTGGTTCTCGTTGACGCAAAGGCCCGACTTCGGAAAAACAATCAACCAGCTCGCTTTGCGACGGATCGCCAGAGACGTGGCTCACGGAGCGAGTATCGGGCCAAGAAGGGTCCCCGCCTTCCGAGTCCCACTCGATTTCTGGCGCGTCTGGTGGAGCGGTTTTTTCGACGCTCCCTGGTACCTGGAGCGAAACCCTGACGTCCTCGCCAACGGTGTTAACCCCCTCTGGCATTTTGTCCGATGGGGCGCCTTGGAAGGGCGCAGTCCCGGACCCGGCTTCGACTCTACCTGGTACCGCGCCACTAATCCCGGCATTCCGGCGGATGTCAATCCACTCGTCTACTACCTGAAAAAAGGGAAGGTTCAGGGACATCACCCGATTGCGCGACGATCGGTGATCTCTCCCCGGCAGGACATTTCAGAAACACGGGATCGCAACCCATGAAATCAACCGCGGTAATGTTTTCCCCTTCAAAGGTCGGCCACCACGAGTCAAGGATCCAGGCGTACTGGAGAGGCGAGCGGATATTCCCTGTTACCGTGGAGTTGGACCTCACACAGCTGTGCACCAGGGCTTGCCCGCAGTGTCCGTATTCGGCCTCTCGCAGTCCGGGTCTCACATTGGCGCTGCCTTTTCTTGAGAGGCTCTTCAGTATCCTCGGGCCGCACACCCCGGGCCTGATTTTAACGGGTGGCGAGGCGACCTTTGTGCCTCACTATCCAGAGACCCTGGCGCTCGCCCGCACCAAGGGGTTCAAGGAGATCTCCACGATCACCAACGGCACGTGCCTGCATCGACCTGCCGTGCAGAACGCCCTTCTGGAACACGGCACGGCGGTCCGGGTTTCGCTCTACGACTGGCAGGAAGAGGACAGCCCGGCTTTTCTGGAGACCCTTCGTGCGATCGAAGCCGTACGACGGCGAATCGAAACGGAGAGTAGCCCGTTACAGATCGGCGCTACATTGCTGACTCGATCTGAATGGGTACCGCGGATGGAGTCGACCGCACTCGCCGCTTTGCGAGCGGGGGCTCACTGGGTCTACTTCCACCCGTTCTGCGTCGACTGGGAGTCAGAACGACCGCGCATGGCAGACCAGACGGGCGTCACCGAATCGGTGGAGCAGCTGCGCAGGAAAGCGACAGGGTCGTCTACAATCCAGCTGCCAGTCGCACGCTACAAGGACTATCCCCTGAGGTTTCCGCAGCTGCACGCGGGTCACTTTCTGCTCCAGGTGGGCGCTGACGGGATTAACTACGCCGGACCCGAGTGTAAGTACGAACCGGAGTATGCCCTGCTAGACCTGAACGAGAACCTCACGGACGATTTTCTCTGGCATCCTCGTCGCCACGCACGCCTGGAGGCCATTAACAGCGAGAATTACCGCTGCATGGGCACTCGACACCGTCCGCCGATGTTCAGCGATTATCTGGAGCGGACAAGACCCGGAAAGCCGCCGGGCGGTTCGGACCATCACGCTTTATTCATGCATCCGGCGTTGATCTGAGCCGGCCGCCTTCCATTGTCCGACGCCCGTATCTCTGTTGCGGCCAATCGAGCGAGCCAGGGTGTCCGACGGTTGGGGTTGCGCTAAGCACAGGGTTGTCCGAAGAGCTTTCTCACGGGTGGTCCGTCATGCTAAACTGACCGACGTGACGCCGAGACCGCCGTTTTCAGGCGCTCCCGGCATCCGATCCAGCCAGTGCGACGGAAGATTGGACCCGTCGCTGTCAGGTACCGTGGGGGTATAGCTCAGCTGGCAGAGCACCTGCTTTGCAAGCAGGGGGTCAGCGGTTCGAATCCGCTTACCTCCACCAATCTTTTCAATCACTTACGGCTGCTTCTTTACCCCGGTCTTCGGTACTGTTTCACGTTTTGTGCCATTCAGGGAGAAAAACGGGTGGACTTTCGCCCGATGGCCGCTCCGTCGAGCTTGGATATTGTACCAAATGTGTTAAGCCAGGTTTATCCGTAAGACTCCCGAGTGCTCTTGCCAGTCCATGTCATATTCCGGCTTGTAGTTGTCCGTTGTGCGCAGAACGCTCAGATACGCCCAGAGCTCTATTCCCCAGGTATCGGCGATACGCGCCATCATTTGCCTTTTGATTTGAAGCAAGAAACCCACGGACCGCGGTTCATTGCGCCGCCGTCGCTGGTCGAAAGCCTCCTGCCAGTCGACCGATCTCACCACTTTCTCCCCGTCGGTGATATAGCCGAGCAAGTCCCCAGGGTCCTTGGTTAAGCGCAGTCCCTCGGCCAGTTCCGGAACAACAGCTGCCAAATCCGGTGTATGGCGGCCGCGGAAGTTTCTCGACGAAATCACGACGATCGGAAATGCCCTTGTGATCGACGCAGGGGTCGTGAAACGGGGCAACTCGAAACGGTACCGATTCCTAACGGCTGACAGGGCTCCCTTTTGTGCTTCGTCCCTCACTTCCCTGATGGTAGGCGGTGCCCCGCCACGGGCCACCCCGAACACCGTCAGCCGCACTTTCGTCGCACGCTGTGGCCCATACTCGTGACGCTCGCCGACTCGCTGGTCCGTGTATTCGAATACCGTGAGCCACTCCCTATCCCGCTGGCTAAAGCTCGCCTTCAGATTCTCGATGTCGGCGAATGCGTTGAACTCCTCGTCAGACAAGTCCCGGTCGATCCAGTTGATCTGGACAGGGCGACCGAGCGATCGAACAAGCACGTCACCAGGGTCGCGAAGCCGGAGGATATCCTCGACCTGTGCGAGGGTCTCGCTTTCAACAACATGTGATTCCAAAAATGCCTGAACCGCCCGGTTCAGTGCTGAGCGAGCCGCCTGGTCATACTCACCACCTATCTCAATCACGTCAAAGTTAGTATTAATGTTGTAGCGTCTGTGAACTGCCGCTTCTTCTTCCAGACCACGTTCCGGGTGTGGATAGAGGCATGACAGCCTCGTTCGCGCCTCCATCGACAGTTCCTGCGAAACGTATTCGGATAGCAGACGGCACGACCACTCCAGATAGGGAGGCAGTCGGACTGCAGTTCCGGCCGTTTCCGGGTCGACGGTGGGCGGTCGGGGGATGATTACAGGAGGTGTGGCCTTCATTCTCCGGCAGCGGCGAGTACGCCTGCATGAAGATTGGCACCAAAAAGCTCTGCCGCGTATATCGCCTCAGCGGCCGTAGCGCGCAGGTTGTAGTGTCGTTCTCTACGGACAAGTTCAAGGAGCTGCGGAGCCCAGACCGAGACGCGGGCGGGGGACGCAATCCCGAGCGAGAACAGAAGCACAGCAACGTACTCTTTCTGCCCGTCCTCCAAGTCCGCCCAGGTTCCGAGGACCAGATCGATGAGCGTCTCACGTTCGCGTAACAAGCGAAAGAGCTCATCCAGTGCCAGCAGTCGAACATCGACAACAGGGTAGCGGAGCAAAGTGAGCAGGTATTTTAGGCAGGAACTCTGGAAATCACCGCCCCGCGACTTCTGCAGCCAAGTAAGGTCTGTGGGCTTTTCGGACAACCCGGCTGTGAGGCTTCTGTTATAGGCCAGTCCCTGACTTGGATCCCACGAACGTGACTCGCCCACATCTGGCCGAGACGTGCGATCGCTAAGATCAGCGTTCTGAGCGGCTCTGCCGTTCCCGTAGCCATCGCCTCAACCCAAGCGAACGCTGTCGGATCTTGAAGGAAGAAAACCCGAAGATCGTCGTATAAGTCAAAGAGGCAGGTGTTGATTTGCAGATCACTACGTTCGAGCAGCGTGCTGGGCAGCTGGGGCGTCGAGCCGGCATCCCGGTCCACATGCCTATCCAGTCCGTTCACTGACAGTTCAAGAATGACCCATCGTCGAAAGGTCGGCGAGGCATATTTCAGGTCGAGCGCTGTTAGCAAGCTTGTCGCGTCAGCTGTTTCACCCGCACGAGCAAGGACCAAAGCAGCTGCTGCCTGTGCTGCCGTTCTAAGCTCAGGCGAAAGGGAGGGAGAAACGCGGATCCGTTCCAGCACGTCGAGGCTGGCCCGTTCCGCGATCTCGCGAACTACTTCCAGCTGGATCTCCAAATTCAGTCTGCGGTTTTCATCATCCGTGAGTCTTGCAGAGAGCAAATGATGGTCGTCTTCGGTTCTCCAGACGATATGCTGGATCGATAGAAGCGAGTCTACTGGGTCCTCAACATAAGACCGGGCCCTGTACCACACCCTGGCTGCATCTGGTGAGGCTCCCCGACTAAGGCCGTCTCCGATTCCAGCCCTAAGAATATGATCAGGCGGCACGCGACCAAGTCTGGCCGAGTGATCGAGGCAGAATGCGGCGAATTCCACAGGGCTGCATTGCCGACGTTCGCCGTCCCAGACCCGCCTCAGTGATTCATCGGGCTCGCCCATGTCCAGGAGCAGGCAGGCAACGTCAGCTTCGGAGAGATCAAGGTTACGACTTACCAGGGCAATGCGTTGTTTAAGAAGTGCAATCCTGACGAACTCTTGAATGTCGAGATTCGTCGATGCCGCCTGCCACGCAATATCGAGGTTGCGGTTGATCTCCGCCATGGGTCTGTGATCCACCCACGCCCGCGCCAGCCAAGCATCGGTACAGGTGGTGAGGATCGTGGAGTATGCGCGCGCCTTAAACAGGTGTCTGAACTGATGTCGCCATGCCTCATCGGTGTCAGGATGTTGCGAGTACCAATCGAGAATCGCTTGAGTGATCTCATCCCGGAGGTGTTGGGTGCGCTCCAATACGAATTCTGCAAGGCTGCTATGCCTGATCGCCACAGCTCGGGCATCGGAGACGCGCAAGACATGACGCAAATGCGACAACGCGTCAGTCAGTGCTGCCAGCGTCAAGTGGACTCCAACCAAACGCAGAATCTCCCGCAGCGCGTCGGGAGTCGTAAACTCGTCGCGGGCGGCAAGGATAGCAAGAATGTAGAGTTGATGTTCATCCTTGCTGCTCTCCTCCCAAAGATGCTCGTGATAGTGGTCAATCTTTCTATCACGGATTATGGGTGCCGACTCCAAGTAACGTTCTTGCTCATAGCGCGTCATTCCACCTAGCCGGTCAGCTAAGTATTCCAGGTAGATGGGCACACCCCCCGAGACATCCACGGTACGAGGGAGGAGTTCGTCGGAAATGCTCACTCCTCGGAGCTGGAAAAACTCGCGAACCTGGTCATAGCCAAAACGTCGCATCTTAAGATGGCGCTTCGGCTCCTCTCGAATGTGCTTGAGCAGAGGCGCGGGTAGAGCCTCCGGGTAGCGGGAACTAAGGATGATCACCACATTTTTCGGCAACTCCCCATCCAGCACATGCGTCAGCGGATTCGCGATGAGGGACTGACGACTCTTGCGGTCCACGTGGTCCAATCCATCAACGACAAAGATGACACGCCGCCCCAGGGCCGAAAGCCTGCTGAGCCAATCATTTAGAAGACTCACCGTATGAGCGGCGAAACGTCGTGGGAATTCGACGTCTGGGAAAGCATTCATAAGACCGATACAGATCGACCGCACGAATGCGTCATCGCCAAGTCGCTCATTACCTATTGAACGGTCATCAGGAACGAAACAGTAGTAGCCAAAGCGAATGTCAGACCGCTTCAAAAGATACATCGTTAAGGCGGTCGACTTACCGCTACCCGGCTCTCCCTCCAATAGGATGAACCCGCTCTCCACCGTTTTGATCGCTGAGTCGAGGGACTCAAATATCTCCGGTGTCGGTACCCAGACCTTCTGATCGACGGGGAAGTAGTGGGTCAATCGATCCACAAAGCGGTCGAGGAGGCCCAGGACACGAAGGACGTCTCCCTTCTCAACCTTCTGGCCTGAAATGGACCAGTTGACGACAGCGTCGAGCAAGGCGGCATACTGCGCTTGATCTATGCCCAGTCGCACAAGGCGGGAACGAACGCGCTCGGTCATCGTGTCGCGGTCCGGCTGGTTGAAGTGAAAGCGAAGGGATTTCAGGAACCCTGAAAGTTCAACGAAGTCCTGAAGTCCGGAGGCGGTCAGGAGTCGTTCGAGGATCGGCCTGTATTCACCGAACGACGGAGTGCGCTCAAGTTGTGTCACTGTTGGGGCATCCAGGAAGGGGGTGTGAAACTCGGTGATGAATTCCGTCAGGCTCTTGTTGAACCCGCTTCCGGGCTGCTTATTTCTCCCCGCTCTGCGGGTAGAAAGGAGGACGATTTCACTGGGGCGATTCTCACTCCCAACCTGCTGGAAACCTCGGGCGAGCTGCGCTATAAGCGAGGGGGGATCCTCTGCAGTGACGAGATTGCTTAACGTGAATGCTGATGAATCGTCGTGGGCCCACTTTACCTGTACGAACACCGTACGGTCGGCGAATTCAGCAACAATGTCGTCGATGTGCTTCGCCCGTGCAAAGTTGTCAAAGGTAAGCGACCGAAGCCGACTACCGAACTCAATCAGGTCCAAAGCATAATGCCCACCGACGATGTTCTGGTAGTAGAAGCCGGCTTGGGCTTCAGAGCCAGGCATATCTCTCCTTCTCCGCGGGCAAGTAAGCATTACCCACGCAAGCGGCTGACGAGGTCGAGGACTTCTGTCGCGGTCTTGTGGTTCCTGGCGTCTTCGAGACTCGATCTCCCAATTCGCGCTCTGAAAGATGCTATGAGATTCTCAAGTCTGATCAAATCTTGTGGAGCGATAGGCCCTTCTGGTTCTAGCCGTGCCCCGCTCAGAGTGCCCTCTACGAGTTCAATCAATCGATTGACTCTCAAGGAGTCATCTGGGTCCTGAAGTGTCATTTTCAGAGCCTTCAGGAGCATACACAAACGCTGGCGCTTCTCCTCCGACATCTGTTCAGCCTCGATCCGTAGAAAAGGCGCAGTAAGCGGGGGCCATCCCATCCTGGCAAGTGTGTCTTGAAGGTACTCCCGGAAGTACGGCCAGATATTAAATACAGCGTTGCCCTCTCGGAAAGCCTTCACTTGGCGCTTGGTTGGCGTGAATCCTGCGCGGAGGCGGTAGTCTAGCTCATATGTGCAGTTTAGCGAAAAGACCGGACGTTGGCCGGTCGCGCCTGTCTGCTTTTCATCATTCGGCCTGCCTTCAATTCCGAAATCAACGGTGAGTCGCAGTAGACCGGACTGAGGCGGTTTCGCTTTACTTCCAAACCGGAAGACAAGCGAAACCGCCTGATTCGGATTCTCAGAAGCAGACGCGCTGGCGAAGCTCGCTTTCGATAGGCGGATTTTTTCCATGGAGGCGTTCCTATGGAGATGTACCGCTTCCTTGAGCGCCTCCTGACTCTGCTGAATCACAATTGCGTTCATGCCGCTATTAGCTCCGCGTCCCCAAGCTCCGCCCCAAGATCAACGATGACTTCTTGTTCGTCATCGACCTCGCTCCCAGGTGTTCGGAAGTTGACTGATGGCGTCATCTGGGTTGTATAGGTTACGTCACCAAGAAGTCTGGACGGCTCTATGGTTAAGGCACTCGCCCCCCTGTTGCTGACGGGTCCTGCGATAACCTGGCTTATAACGTAAGCCTGTTCAACTGAAATCTGACTCGAGCTGCTTATCCGGACCAACTCATCGAGATTCTTGGTGGCGGCCTCAATGGAGCTTCTCAGGCGCATGAGCTGATCCATCGATTCCTCCTGGACCTTCCCCAACTCCCATCTCTTGATGCTGGCAACTCCAACTCCCAAATGATCAGCAAACTGCTGCTGTGACATACCGAGGTCTTCGCGAATTCCCCGAATGTCTCCGCTGGTTAATAGCCCCTTTTGCTTCCGATAACCGTCCGCAACCAAACGGCCAAATTCCTCCATTTTGGATCCTGGTACCGTCTTATACCCGCAGCTGTCGCAGACCAGGCCTTCCATCTCAATTGATACCGAAACCCCTGCGTACTCGCCATTGAAGTCGGTTCTTCTGGCTCTCAGTTCCTCACCACAGTTCAAGCAGATCACGATTCGTCTCCTCCTTGACGTTCCTTATGTAGGGAAAAGAAGTACACTTCTTCCCTAAAAACACAGAACTTCAAATACATCCGGCACCCGAAGCTGCTCGAAGCCCAGGCAAACGCGAACAGCTCTGCCCCGCGGACCAGTGGCTCATAGGACATTTGAGGTGGATGACTGCCCTTATAATCATGTGGCGTTATCTCTTGGAGGGCGTTCATGAGAGCGCGAGTCTGCTCTTCAGCCGTAATCAAATCCAAATCCAGAAAGTTGGAATTTAGTTTTGAGGCGTCTGCTGGTGCCCAATCTCCATCTCGCACCTTCCCGAGAGCGAACTGGATTTTGCGGTAACACTCTCTGTTGCTTGGGCGTGAGCACACTTTCCAGTTGATGGTATCATTTGATACCGAAGTGGGGCAACTGATTTCTGCCTTGCCTTTTGCAGGACCAACGACTCGCATCAACCAAGTGAGACCCGAATAGCCTGATCAGGCAAGAGTCGAAACGGGTCGCGCTGACGTTCCAAGACCGAAAGCAGGCGGGAGGAGGTGGAGGT
>CAYQYP010000266.1:0-36586 GCA_964421755.1 uncultured Acidobacteriota bacterium | reverse complement strand
TCGTTCAGGCGGATCAGCTGGTCGGCAGCTATCAGTGGCAGGAAGCGCTCGCGCTGCTCCAGAAAGCGGTGCGGACGTATCCCGGCAACGTCGAATTGCTCACCCGCTACGGGGCTCAACTCCTGAACACCGGCCAGGCGGTGCCGGCGGAGGCGGTTTTCCGCGCCGCCCTGGCGCTCGATTCGGAGGACGCCCGGATCCTCTCATACCTTGGGCAGGCGCAAAGCCAATCGGGCAAATACGAGGCCGCAATCCGGTCCTTCGAGGCCTCGCTCGAGCGAAAGCCGGTTAACCCAGAGGCGGCTTACGGAGCCGCGATGGCCTCTTTACTGGCTGGTGACCGAGCCAGGGCGCTTGTCTTCGCGAAACGATCGGTCGAATCGCAGGAGAGCACGGCCGCCGCTCGACGGCTCTATGCCTCCCTGCTGAACCTCGCCGGCGACTATGCCGAATCGTACCGTCAGCTCAGGGAAGCTCTAATCCAGGAGCCCGGAAACGCGCAACTCCTCTATGATCTCAGCGAAACGCGCAGGTTGGACGGAAAACGCAGCCAGGCCCTCGAATACCTGGACCTTGCCGTGGACTCGGATCCCGAGAATCCTCTCTATCACGAGGCGCTCGCCCGCATTTACCGGGAGTTGAAGCAAGACGATCTGGCGACCCAGGAAGCCGAACGTGCGGCAGTCCTCATGAAAGCGTTTGAGGTGTACGCCGAGGCGGTTCGTATCGCTGGCGCAGGCGACCTCCCTTCCGCCATCCACAAGCTCCGCTCGGTAGTGGCCTCCAATCCCGACTTCCTGACCGGGAAGATGTTCCTCGCCGACCTGATGGCCAGGCACACGGACTTGAAACAGGCGGGCGATCTGTACCGGGAGATACTCCGCCGAGACCCGAACCGGTCCGACGCACGGCAGAAGGCTGCCTGGATCAAGACGCAACTTGGAGATCCGGCCTCGGCACTCGAGCTGCTGCGCGAACAAGACCCACAGCGGCGACAGCCGACCGGCATTGGCGCGGCGCGGACGCTCGAGCAAAACGCGCTCCTGACGGCTGCGCACTGGGCCATGCGCGAACAGAACTGGCAAGAGGCGCTCACACACCTGCGGCAAGTGGAACTCCGTAACCCTCTGAATCCACAGCTCCTGAAACTGATCAGCAGTTGTCTCCGCGAAACCGGATGTGACGACGAGGCCCTGCAGTACCTCGATCGTGCGCAGAACATCCAGCCGGAGGACGCAGAAATCAAAACCATCCGGATCGATATCCGGCGCCAGGAAGCCTATCGCCTCCTCACCGCAAAGAAGTGGAAGGCCGCCGCGGCCGTCTTCGACTGGCTTTCGAAAACCGACGGGCCGACGGCCGATTACCTCTTGAACCTGGGCTACTGTCGCGAGTCAGTTAACGACCTCACCGGCGCAACCGGTTTCTATGAGGAGGGTCTGCAGAAAGACCCGGATGCGCACTGGGCTCGCAAGAACCTCGGCAGTTGCCTCCTGCGTCTGCTCAAATACCGGCAAGCGGTCGTTCACTGGGAAGCAGTTGTCGCGCATGAGAAGTCATCAGACAATCTGCTCCGACTCGGCATCTGCTACGCCAATCTGGAGAGGACGCCGGAAGCGGAGCGGGTCCTTGAGCAGGCGTTAAGCCTGCAGCCTGGGTCTGGCGAGATCCTGTACAACCTCGGTGTCGTTCGCCATCGACTGAAGAAGGTGGAGCCCGCGTGGGACGCCATCAGGCAGGCTGCTCGAGCGGGTTACCAGCCGGCCTGGGATCTTCTGGCGAAGGCACAGCTTGGGGTGAAAAGGTAGCCAGGCCGGGCCGAAAAGCGGCGGATTCTGAACACGGACCAACACGGACAAAAGCCGGACAATCACGGATTCCGTCCGTGGTCGTCCGTGCTTGTGTCCGTGTCCGTCCGTGCACCTATTGCGGTTGCCGAAGACTTCCTTCGCGCCTCCTCGGCGCTCGTCGCACGCCCGGCGCGACCCGATCGTACGCTTCCGTCGCGCGATTGTAGTACTCGTACGCCGTGGCTACCGATTCGGCGGCGCGAATGGGATACAAAGCTTTCATCTGGAAGCTGAACATCAGCGGCTCATCCTTCATCAGCTTCTCGATATACAGGATGACCTTGCGACCGGCGATTTCCGCCCTCTGCAACACCTTCGAATCAACCAGTTTGGCGAGCGAAGCATCCACAACCTCGAATCCGGATGGGATGCCAATGTCGACAATCACCATGCCGGTCTTCGCATTCTGTCCCACGTATCGAACGGTGACGTCTACATCGAGGATCTCGTCGGCTTGTATCCCCTCGGCCTTGTACTCGACGTCCAGCTCAAGGTCTGTCGAGGGAGGAACCATGTCTCCAGGGAGATTGTAGCGGTTTACGACCTGGTAGCCGATTGTTCCCTGCCCTGAACAGGTAATCAAGAGCCCGGATCTTATCGGGAGCTCGAACTGCTGCAGGATGTCGAAATTGGATCCGGTCAGGTTGACGGAATAGATTGTATTAACGCCATCGACCACGGAGACGGTGGCGTTAATGTCCCGATGGACTTTGTCGGCCGCCATGAACAGCGCCCGTATGGCAACCACAGTGTCCTGCGTGGACGTCCCGTAGCCGCCCAGGGCGTTGCGCCGGGTGCTCAGCCAGTCGAGCGCCTGTTGTGCTTCCGGCCGCCCGTTGCCCCCATTAGCGTTCATAAGAGCCATGGCTACGTAACCGGTCGTTTCCACGGGGTATGGTTCCCAGTGGACTCCCGAACCGTCGGACACGGCGAGCTCGAGCAACCGCGTGACTATCGCCTCTGCTGCGGACTCGAAGCCAGGGATCTTCTGCAAGGCGACCGCACCGAGCGCCAGCGAGTATGAATCGTCGTCAACCGACGGGTAGGAGCTTTGCAGGTAACCTGCCGCGGCCATCAGTGCGGCGCTATCCGCGGCGCTGCCGTAGTCAGCCAGCGCATTTGCCGCATAGGCGCACATGCTGAAGGCGTTTTCCACACCACCGTCCATCTCGGTGTGGATGAGAAAGTCGTCGGTCCTGAAGGACCCGTCACTGTTCTGCCGGCCCTTGATCATGCTTGACGCCTTCTGCAGCACCGAGTCATCAATGTCGCGGATGTCTCTGGCAGCCGCAAACGTGGACAACACAAAGGCGGTCAACCAAAGACTCCCCGAGTCCCCGCCGAACGCGGCGAATCCTCCGTCGGCCGTCTGGTAGGTCAGCTCCCGCTGATAGCCGACGTTGACGTAGTATTCCGCCTTGGCCCGGACCTCGGGGTTGATCTCGCCGGTTTCACGCAAGTAGCGAAGGATCTCCACATCAGGCGCCAGGAAAATCATGTTCTGCTCGCCGCAGCCGAAAGGCATGTTCAGCAGATCGGACACTCCCTGCATCGTCTGCGCGACGGGGCTGGGGGTGATATAGAGAAAGGCCCGCTGCGAGTCGGGCACAACCACCACCGGCGGCCGGATGGTTTCCAGGGGGCCCGGCATCGTCGGAAGCTCCAGAGAGATCGGCACCTGCTCGCCGGGCTTGATGACACCGTTGAAGATGTTTTCGGCCGGCCAGCCTTCGGGAACGATCTTCAGCTGACGGAGCACGGCGTCAGACAAACGGGATCCGATCGCGGCGATCTGCAGCGGAAACTCCCCGATGCCCGTGGTTTTGATCGAGAAACCAGCTGATGAAGCGGAGTTGGCCGGCACATCGACCGATACAGAAGTCCCTCCGACAATCTCGAATCCCGAGCTCGGCTCCAGGCGCAGTTGCACGGTTTGAGGCTGGTCGAGGTAATTGAAAACGTCCACCTTGAGGGGCAGACTTTCGCCGCGGGTGACCGAATAAGGCAGGGAGGGCTCCACGAAGAACTCCTGAAAAACGGTCAACTCGCTTTCGCCCAGCACCAGCCCCTGGCCGCCAGTTCTTGGGCACGTTCCAACCACAGCAAGCTTCCAGCCGGTTATGCTGTCAGGCGCCGTCAGGTCAAGGACCAGGCGTCCGGAGTCATCGGTCAGCGCGGTCGGCTGCCACACCCAGGTCTCCGGGAAGAACTGTCGCACGCGCGGTGCTTCCGGGGGCGTCGCCTTCTCGAGTCCCCCGACTGCGGGAGGCGAAACGGGGATTCCGGGACCAAAGTCGCCCCTCCACCACAACGAAACACCAGGTGGGATCGTAACTCCAGCCGTGGCGACCGCCTCCAGTCCGACGTCGTGGAGGATGTCGATGGCGCCCTTACTGGAAATCGGGGGTGCCCAAAACCCTCCGGGCTCTTCATGAACCTCGGCCACCGGCTCCATGAAACGCTTCTCCAGCTCGGCAAACAGCTCGGCCATGTGAAGGCGACTCTGGCCCAGCGCCAGGACCGACTGATCGACAAGGGAGAGGCCAAGCATGGTCTTTCGCCCGGTACCGGCGTCAATCGTCAGCCGAACCGGATCACCCGGCTTGACTTCTCCCGCCGAGAAGTCGGCTGAAAGGGACGCGGACAGGTTCAGATCAACATCAAATGCCAGTGAATCGGCGGCCACCTCGTTGTTATCGCTGATGACGTAGGCGATAACCTTGGCGTGCGGAACCATGTCCGGCGTTACCGTGAATGCGAACGATCCACCTTCGGAAACATCGGAGAACACCGTCCTTCCGCCGGCGTAGACCTCGTAATAGATGGTCCCTGCCGAACTGGCCTGCGCCGAGCAAACCATCGAGTCGCCAACCTTCAGCTTCCCTGGCGAGTTAGCACGCAACAGCGACAAAAAGTTCCCGCTTGGCGAATAGTTCGACCCAATCTCAAGGACGGTTTGGGTCGTATGCTTGCCGATCGTCGTCTTGGCCAACACCGTCGCCATCGCAGTATTCGCGGGTGGGTGAAGTACGACTTCAGAGCGGCCCTCAACCGTCTCGGCGTCTTGCTTTGACTCGCCGACCTTCAGACCGTTCGCATCCAGGAAGGTCGTCGCGACCGAGACCAGAGCCGAAGCAGCTTCCCCGTCGGGCGTTTCCGTTGTTACGATCACCGAGGCGTCAACTTCCGGCTTGAGACTGCTGGATGTCGCACTAAGACCGATGACGACGGGAGCTTCGGTAATGACGATGGTTTCGGAGGTGTTCTGAGCATGACCCGTAGAGTCCTGAACGCTCACCTCGAGCATGATCGAACCCTGGCCGCCGTTGTACGGAGTCCCGGTCACGTATCCAACGGCAGGCAGCCGAAAAGCGAATCGCCCCTGCGACAGCTGTCCCTGTGCCGTGGCGTACTGATCCCACACGCCAATCCAGCGCTTGGCTACGAGCTTCGCCGTTCCAGAAACAGGCTTGCCGAAGAAGTAGTGAGCATCGACGACGCCCTCGACCTGTTCGTCGACAACCGCCCAGGTCTTCGGGAGCTCCACCGCGAGCTCGAACCGAGGGAGAACATACCGTTCGACTCGGATGTCTTTCTGGCTCTGGGCCGAGGCCGACTCGGCGATGACACGCCAGACTCCGAGGTTCAGCTCCGAAGCAAGATCGAGCGAAAACGGGGCGATCCCGTATTGGTCCGCGGAAAGGTCCCATTTGGCGATTCGCAGTCCCTTGGCATCCTGCACGACCAGTTTGACGGACCCGCTGACCGGCTGAAGATCACTGTTGAGCAGGACTACCCTCCCCTCGATCTTCTGTCCCGGCTTGTAGATCGGCTTGTCGGTCTCGATGAGTACGGCTGAACTGCGGGTGACAGTGGCGCTGACCTCCAGCCGCCCGGCGATTCCCTCGATCCGGGCCGACAGGAAGTACGCTCCTGACAGCCCTGGAGGCACGACGAAACCCATGTTCGCGACGCCCTTCCAACCACTCGGAGCCGTACCCAGCTGATAGCTTGTATGGCGGTCCTGCGAGATCAAGAACAATGTGACTCGACGATCAATGCGTGCTCGAGTCATGGAGTCGAAAGTGGTTACGGTTACAGATGATTTCGCGCCGGCGTATAGCTTTTTGGGCGCGGTCATGAGCGCGGCGTCCGCAGCGTTCAGGGAATGAACGAAAACACCAAGCAGAAAAAGGACAAGCGACAACTGTACAGCGGCTGAACGCGATCGCATTACCGTCTCCCTTCCCCCCCAAGAGGCGGACGACGGGAAAGCACGGATCTTCAATCAGTACGGCGGCAAAGTCCGGCTAGCACTCGCCCAACCTGTTCATCAAATCCTTCAGCCGTCTTCGACTCACTTCGAGCCGAGATTTGTTCCTCAGCGTAACCCATCCATAGCCCCCAGGCAACGGCAAAACCTCTTGCACGTGGTCGAGGTTCACAATTGCCGCCCGGGAAATGCGAAAAAACACCGAAGGGTCCAGCCGCCCTTCCAGGTCGTTCAGGGTAGGGTCCATGCAATATTCCTGATCGACCGCATGCATCATGGTGAGACCCTCTTCAAAAGAGAAATAGAGGACCTCAGACTGGGGCACGACCCGGTACCGTCCGGCGCGCTTCGCCAGAAAGCGGCCGGGCCGTTGCACTCCCGAGGTGGCGGCTTTGACCAGCGAAGTCTCGCAGGCGTCCGCGGTTGATTGGCGCGCGCGCTCGATCGCCTTCGCCAGGCGGGCGCGGGTCACCGGCTTCAGGAGGTAGTCGAGCGCAGCCAGCTCGAACGCATCGAGGGCATACTGGTCGAACGCGGTGCAAAATATGATGCGGGGCCGTGGCGAAGGGAGTGACTGGGCAACGTCGGTACCACTGCAACCTGGCATCTGAATATCCAGAAACACGAGGTCCGGCTTCAGCTCCTCGATTTTCTGGATCGCTTCTTCGCCGTCCTCGGCCTCGCCAACGATCTCGATATCCGCGTGGCCCTGGAGCAGGCTGCGCAGCCTGGAGCGCGCCAATTCTTCGTCGTCCACCAGGAGCACTCGCATAGTCAGCTCACCTTCGCCACGACGACCGTCTGGTCATCCGCCTGAGTTACGCCTTCCGAAAAACGGTCCACTTCCTCGTAGACCATGCGGGCCAGCTCGTCGGGCCGCCGCGCCGCGCCATTGCGCAGGCAGTTGCGCAGCCTGGCTTCGCCAAACTCCTCTCCGTCCGGATTGAGCGCTTCTGAAATACCGTCGGTGTAGCAGAGAACAACGTCCCCGGCCCGGAGGTCGACCGCCGTCGTTCGATACTCCGCGTGCGGCAACAGCCCTATCACCGTTCCGCCCACCGTCAGGCCCTCTGTCTCGGCAGTGTCCGCGCGGTGGAGCAGCGGAGGATTGTGACCCGCGTTTACGTACGTCAACCGGCGGGCCGCGTCGTCGTACACGGCATAGAAGAGGGTAACGTAACGCTTGCCGCCCAGGGAAGCGCACATCGTCCGGTTGATTTCGGAGATGAGCTCGTCGATCTTCTCGGCGGTCTGCCTCGCGCGCGCCTGGAACCGCCCCTGAAGCCCCGCCATCACCAGGCCCGCCGGCATCCCCTTGCCGGACACGTCGCCGAGGATGATCGCCAGTTGCCTGGAGTCGAGCGCAAGGAAATCGTAGTAGTCTCCTGTCACTCCCCGAGCCGCCCGGCTGATGCCGCAGTACTGCAGAGACTCCATGGCCGGAAGAACCCGGGGGAAGAAATGCGATTGAAGCTCGCCGGCCGTCTCAACGTCCCTGGAAAGCAAATGAGTTTCAGAAATTGACTTGCCCACCCGGGCGACCGCCTTGAGCAAACGTGCACGGTTCACGGGCTTCAGGAGGTAATCGACGGCATGGACTTCGAAAGCGTCGATTGCGTATTGGTCGAATGCCGTACAGAAGATGACCCGGGGCCGCGGGACCGGCAGGGCCGCTGCGACTTCCAACCCGGTTTTTCCCGGCATCTGGATATCCAGAAACACCAGGTCCGGGGAAAGCGCATGGATTTTCTCGAGCGCGTCCTCTCCGTCCTCCGCTTCCCCGGCGACGACAACATCTTCCATGGCACGCAGCAACTGGCACAGACGTTCGCGTGCCGGCTGCTCGTCATCCACCACGAGTGTTCTAATCATGAACAACCGCTCCCGCGATCGGACCAGTGGGCATCTGGATCCGAACGACTGTCATCTCGCCTTCCCGCGCCAGGTCCAGAGACGCGTCGTCTTCGAAATAACCTTCCAACCGCTCACGTACATTGCGAAGGCCGTACCCGCCAGATGATCTGCCGGAGCTCGTCTCCCGGACTTGCCCGGTCCGCTCGAAACCCGGTCCATTGTCGAGGATCTCGATGACAAGCTGCGATTTGTTGAGGAAGGCGCGTACCTGCACGATTCCGGGCCCACGGATGGACGCCACCCCGTGCTTGATTGCGTTCTCGACAAGGGTCTGGACCACCATGGCAGGGATCCGCACCTCGGCTGCCTCGTCAGTCACTTCGATAGAGATTCGCAAACGCTCCCCGAAACGGGCCTGCTCAATCTCCAGATACGCCTGGATGAAATCCATTTCATCGCCGAGGCGAACCCACTCGTTTTCGGAGCGTCGAAGCGTGTACCGGAACACCTCGGCCAGCCTCTCGACCGTGTCTTCCGCCTTGGTGGGTTGCCGTTCGATGAGTCCCGCAATGGCATTCAGCGCATTGAACAGGAAATGCGGATTGATCTGCGCCCGCAGCGCTTTCAACTCCGAGCGGCTGGCGCTCAGGATGAGCTCCTGCTCGCGCTTCTCCTGCTCCTGCTTTCTTCCCTGCAGGCGAACGTTGGCCAGCACCGAGAAGAAGACATCGGCGAGGGAGCTGACCAGCTTGATGTCTTCGCTGAAGTATGGCGCGTCATTGGCGCGCGTTCCGAGGCCGATCCAGCCGACCACCGCGTCCTCCGACCGTATTGGGACCTCGACGTCGACAATAGACCGCCGGCAGGAACGACGGAGATTTTCCGGCGACGAGCCTTCATCGGCAACAGGATGTGAAGATTCCCCCATGGTTATTTCCACGGGCGCACTGACGATTTCAGACAGGCAGTTCTCGGCCTTCGCGACGAGGTCCTCTTCCGAAGTGGCGTTCTTGACGCCGCTCAGAAATGCTTTGACGGCATCAACGGTAACGAACTGCCGGCCCAACCAGACTCGGTCGAGCCAAGCGCCGAGATTCCGGTAGGCCCACGGTAGAGCCAGCGTGAGCGGAAGCATCAAAACGGCATAGACCCATGGCTTGGCTTCGCCGAGCCGTGACGCTTCGATGATCGGCGGGAGCAAGGCAAAGAAGGCGGTCAGCAGAAACAGGGTTCCGAGAAAGAAAACGCCCTGCTTAACGAAGATGTCGAAGAACTCATATCGACTGCGGTAGTAGGTTCCTACAAAGATAAATGCGAGCGGTATTGCGCGCGATCCAAGGCCGATCACCTGGCCATACGGCACGGAGACACGAATCGCCAGCAGGACGGCCAGAAACACGAGGCTCGTCGCAGCAAGCATGACGTTGTTCGTAAGCCTGGCCTTCCTTTCGCGCTTGGAATTCCTCAGCCGGCTCGAGGACCTTCCCAGCAACCCACCGATGATTCCACACGCGGTAAACAGGACAAACAGCGAAACCAGTGAAACCAGCGAGAAGGTGGTTGGGTCAATTCGGACCAACCCCAAGCCTACGCCAAGGCACAGGAGCATCAGCGTAAAGCTGAGCGCGTAGACCACCGCTGTCAGATAGCTGTAGAACCTGGAAGGCCCCGTGAATGGCTTTTCGTTTTCATAAGCCATGTGAAGGATGAGAGGTGGAAATGCGAAAGCAATCGTCATCAGTACGACGTGCATCCCCGACATCTCGAGACCCTGATGCAGCTCCTGGACCGTCATTCCGATGTTCAAGAGGAACCAGAGCGTGCATATCAGGTTGATGACGGTGGCCAGCAGGTCGAGTGTTTTCCAGCGACTCCAGACTATGCTCCATTTCCGGACGAGCCCAGCGTCCGGCTTGGAAGTCGGACCTACGCTCGAAGGACCGACCTCGGTTCGGGCCCCCTTTACCGTCAGGACAAAGAAGGCTGCGAAGGCGACGGCGCCGAATGTGTAAATCAGAAGAAACACCAGCCGAAAAACGTCCATCAGAAATGAAAACGAAGGCCGAAATCTGACATCCTGCGCACTTGCAGATGTCCGAACTCCGTCCCTGTTCCTCCGATCAGCTCACTCTGCAGCCAATATATGCTCCAATTCCGGGCGATCTTCCAGCTGATCCCTGGACGGACCAGCGCTGAACCGTCACGGGCACTGGAGAGGACCAGCAGCTCGGCCTCCAGCTTGTCATGATGAAACAGCCAGTAGAGCCTGCCGAACATGTAATCGCGGGCCATTCCGAGAGCGGAGAATTGCCGGTTGCAGATCAGCAGCGGCATCGCGTTGCCCTGTGTGAACGACTCCAACCCCGTGTCCACCATCCTCTCGTACTCGACCCACTCCGCCGGACTCAGGCCGTTGCCGGCGTGATAGTACTCGATAATCAGGTTGACGCTGCGCGGGAAAGTGTATTGCCCACCAACCAGGACATCCGCATGGCTGTTGGATTGGAGCACCCAATTCGCTGACTCTGGTCGCATGCGCAGCGAGTCGCCAAAAACGGCAACTTCTCCATGCAGTTCCAGGGCGTTCCCCAGGACTCCGGACAAACTGAGGCCCTGGCTGTTCGGAAGGCCACTCCCGCCGCTTGCGGTCAGGGAGAGGTCGATACCCTTGACCAGACGGTATGCTCGAAAAGCCCATCCCGAAGACAAAAGGTGCTTCCCGTCTTGTCCTCTCCAATTGATTTCAGGAACCGCCAGAACGGCAAGGTTCCAATCCTTCACGAAGCAGTCGACCCTGATGTTGTCGACTCCCCGATAGGCTCCCCTGCGGTCATTCGGGTCACTCGGGTTCTTTCGCGGATTGACGACGCCTGTCGGGTTCCAGGCGTAGCCGGTTCCCCACTTCTCGATAGTCCGGCCCACCTGGAGGTCTATCCACGGCGCAACCGAAACGCTGAAGGCCGCCTCGCTCACCTCGACCCGAGTCACACTGTCGTCGCGATTC
Source organism: uncultured Acidobacteriota bacterium (assembly GCA_964421755.1). Classification (GTDB taxonomy): domain Bacteria; phylum Acidobacteriota; class UBA6911; order RPQK01; family RPQK01; genus CAVUUN01. Next base: position 25,605 of record CAYQYP010000266.1, on the reverse strand, counting down.
CAGTCGTTTTCCCCCCGGATCTTGAAATGCAGTTTCCAAGCCTTGCTCTCCGGCACCAACTCCGTGAACAAGTTAAAATCCAGGGAGTTGGAGGCACTCGGTATCCGAAGGAAGTTGCCCGGGTTGAGCCTCGAATCCGGGTTCGCTGCGACGAGATGGGTTTCATTCCCGACCGAGCCAAACAGGCGGAAATCCGGTTTCTCTGCGTCGGCGAGCAGATCGCTCACTCCAAGCAGCAGCGATAGGAACAGCCAACCGGACCGCATCACCATTTCCCCAGGTAGTTCTTGTTGAAGAGTTTCTCGGAGACCCTCTTGACCTGCAGATTCGCGTACTTCAATTCGGTCCAGTACCCCTTACGGCGCACGTCGTGGATCTCGATCATCGTGACCGTGCGGGCACCGTTCATGATGCCGAACTCACGGAAGTACGCCTTCTTCATCAACATGCCCGACAGGACGTAAAACTCGGCCTGAATCGGCTCGTGGTTGCGTTTGCTGACCCAAAGCCGCACGTGGGTATAGGAGAGGTCCGTATCCTTGGCTTTCAGGTCAAGGATGTACGTTGGCGAGTCACCCAGGGTCTCTTCCCCAGCCAGGGAGGGCACATAGTCCACGCTGTAATTCGTGCGGGCAACGTCTCCATTCGACGCCTCGCCCATCAGCCTCTGCAACGGCGAGATCCGGATCGGTTTGCGCGTGTTCGGCATGTAAATCCACATAGCGTCGCGCAGCATGAGCAGGTAACGTCCCCGCTCGCTCGCGGGGCTGACAAACTCGACGAGGCTCTTGTCCAATCCCTGACCGAAGACCTTGAACGTCGACTTTTCGGTCTCCTTGGGACGATGAGCGACGACTTCCACATCGATAACGAAGCTCTCGAGCGGGTTGCGAAGCACATCCACCTGCCTGAGGATTTCAACCGGGTCGGCGGCGAAACAGACCGCGAAGGCGGAGATCATCACGACACAATGAAGCGCGAAGACCCGGGAGCGCAAACGTCCCGGGGAGCGCGGACTTTCCGTGGAGCGCGGACGTCCCGTCCGCACTGGGATCGCGGACGTCTCGTCCGCGCGGCGGGCATCTTGCCCGCCGTTTTCTGCCGCCTCTCCCTCTCGCTTCCGTGATAGCAATCGCAGTCGCATAATCGGCGAAACCTCGTTTCCTAACGCCGGGCAAGATGCCCGGCGAGCGGGCGGGACGCCCGCGAACCCAGTGCGGACGGGACGTCCGCGCTCCAGGACTCAAATGTGCCCAAGGGCATCAACAATCCGCAGCCGCGACGCTCTCAGGGCCGGGTAAATCGACGATAAAGTCGCGGTTACCCAGGCCAGCAGGAAGGCGCTGACGAGGATCGACGACTTAAGCATGATCCGGAGCGGGTATCCGGTCGTGTAGCCCGGCGGCGGCGGCAGCTGAATATGGGCGAGGTTGATGAGCTGGGCGACCCCGGTGCCGAACAGCAAACCGAGAACACCACCGAGGAGGCCGATGATCATGCCCTCGAACAGGAACATCAGCCAAACGCGACGCCTCTTGGTCCCGATCGCCATCAACGTCCCGATCTCCCGGGTACGCTCGAAAATGCTCATCATGATCGTGTTTGCCACGCTCAGGACGACGATCACGAAGACAATGATCCCGATGAAGCCGAAGATCCCGTTGAAGATCAGGACTACCTGGTGATAGAAGGTCGCCAGCTCCGACCAGCTTTTCATCTCGACGGGCCATTTTTCCTTGGCCGCCAGGATGCGCAAGTCCGCCGCGACGTCTTCTGTCTCGTCCGTCTTCTTGAGCATGATGAGCAGCTTCTCGATTTTCTTGGTGTTCAGCAGAAGCTGAGCTCCACCCAAGGGCATCTTGACGGCGCGATCGTCGTACTCCTTAACACCGGTGGCAAAGGTGCCGACCACCTGAAAGTCCATGGCGTTGAGCGACCCGGTCACGGTGGTTGTCATCAGGGTAAGGTAGTCACCGTTTCGCACTTTCATGGACCGCGCAAGGCCCTGCCCGACGATCAGCGTGTCCAGCTCCTTGTCGGTTGGCTCACGACCGCTCACCAGGCGCTGGGCCTGCATCCTCGCGTCCTTGGACGGTTCGACGGCCGTACCGAGGAACGTTTCGGACTTGTCCCCGTTGCTGATCAAACCCATGAGGGTTATCTGCGCGGCGGTCATGCTGACCCGAGGATCCTGCTCGATGCGCTTGCGGATCGATTGGACATCTTCCAGTCCGTATTCCAGCGGTTTATCGGACTCTGCGGTAGACGACCCTAGCTTGTAAATCTGCAGGTGACCCAGCCGGTTACGAATCGTGGTCTCGCGCAGCCCGTAGAAATTGACCTCCTTGTATCCCCCGAAAAGGATCATACCGGTGGCACCCATAACCAGCACGAGCAGGGTGATCAGCGAACGGCGCCGGTTCCTGAAAACGTTGCGAAAAGAGATCTTGAGAAGCATCGGTTCCTCCGCAGTGCGGTTACTTCGCTCACGCGTTCTGGGATCTCGATCCGGTCGTGGCAATCGGCTGCAACCGGGCGGAGTTGACCACGCCATTTCGCTCGTCCGCCACAATACGCCCGTCTCTCAGCCTGATCCTTCGGTGGGCACGGCCGATGATGTTCGGGTCATGCGTGGCGAAGACAAATGTAGTTCTGGTCTCCCTGTTGATCTGGTCGAGAAGATCCAGGATCTGGCTCGCGGTCTCCGAGTCGAGGTTAGCGGTCGGTTCATCAGCAAGGACCAGAACAGGCTTCATGATCATGGCGCGCGCGATGGCTACTCGTTGCCGTTGCCCCCCGGAAAGCTGGTCCGGTCGCTGTCGCGCCTGCGACTCAAGTCCGACGTTCCTGAGCCATGACCATACACGTTCGTGCCTCTCCTTGCGTGGAACGCCCGACAGGAGGAGCGGGTATTCCACGTTCTCGAAGGAATTCAGAACGGGGACCAGGTTGAAGGTCTGGAAGATGAAGCCGATCCGTGTAGCCCTCAAATCAGCCAGAGCATCCAGCGGCTTGTCCGTTATGTCCTGGCCCTCAACGAAAACCCGGCCGGACGACGCTTTATCAATGCACCCGATCAGATTCAGCAGGGTCGTCTTCCCGCTTCCCGATGGGCCCGCCAGAGCGGTGAAATCGCCTCGATATACCTCGAGATCCACGCCGGCCAGCGCAACCACCTCCACGCTGCCCAGACGGTACAACTTGCGCACACCGACAAGCCCGATGACCTGGTCTTTCATACTGCAAGTCTACGCAAGCGACGCGCGACGGCTGAACAGTTCTTCGACGGACGGAAGGATCATCTCGATGAACGGCGGGGAGTGGTCGGTGAACGGATCAGCGGATGCCCAGCTGGTGCAGGACCAACGCGACCATGCTGTACGCTTCCTTGCCCTGGGCCATCAACTGCCCATCGGGGCCGTATACGATGAAGTACGGCACGGCGTTAATGCCGTACTGCTGGACAACAGGCGACTCCCAATCGATCCCGGTGACACCGGGCCGGTTGATGTTCACCTTGACAACCGAGAGGTCCCCGCGCTGTTGATCGAGCCTGGCAAGAAGAGGCGAAATCTGCCGGCAGGGAGGGCAATAATCACTGTAGAAATCGAAGATCATGGTCTGGCCACTCACCAAGAAGCGAGTCAGGGTGATCTCCTCGCCTCCTCGCAGCTCCCGGGACCCCTCCCCGGTTGCCTGGGCTGTGGAATCCTGGCTCACGTCCGGCTCGGGCGAAGTCAACGAATCTGAGGGCGAAGAAGCCGACGTGGACAGGCGGGCAACACGGCGGACCTGTGGGACGGGCAGTTGTGTCTTGCCGATACCCTCGACGTTTGTTTTTTGGAAGAAAGCGAGCTTGGGGATCTCCGGGTCGTCGGCCCGTATTCCTTTTGCCTGGACGTAGCGGAGCGCTTCGAGAATGCAGTCGACCCGCCTCAGGTCCTCCTCGATCGTCAATCGCAGGACCGGCGTGGCAGCCGAACGTCGCGTCTCCAACGCGGTGCGTTGCTCGGAATAACTTGCGATCTCGGTTTTCACGAAATCGGGGTCGGACAGGCTCGTGACGGAATACTGCGGGAACCGGAGCACCCCAAGAACGATCGACCAGGCCGCGACGAAAACGAGTAGAAACGCCCATTTGCGCATTGCGGCCGCAAATGTAGCACCTTAAGCACCTCATGACAACAAAGAGTGAGACTGAAATGGCTCTGGCCAGGCACTGCCCTTGCTGCCAGTTCTTGTTGCCAGTTGTCAGCGTCAGTCGTCAGAAGGTGTGAAAAAATCGTGAGACCGCATTTCGACCCCAAGGGCTTTGCTACGCGACCCCTTTGGGGTCGAAAACGTACATTCGCTTCGTCTCCCGATTCTTTCACACCTTCTCAGTCGTCAGTTGTCAGTTGTCTGTCGTCAGTTGCCAGTGCTCCCCACGAAAGCCACGCAGACCGGCGCGCCTACTTCCACTGCATTCCCGGTCGGCGTCAACAGGCCGCTTTCGCTGTCGATTTTGAAAACGACGATCGAGTCTGAGTCCTGATTGGCTGCCAGCAGATACTGGCCCGATGGATCGATGGCAAAGTGTCGCGGTGTCTTCCCCTGCGTGCTCTCGATCCCGAGGGAAGTCAGCTGCCCCGACTTCGGGTCGATCTTCCAGACGTGGATCGAATCGTGGCCGCGATTCGATCCGTACAGCACCGGCCGGGTCGGATGCACCTGAACTTCGGCGGTGCTGTTCCTGCCCGTCCAGCCCGGTGGGAGTGAGGAGACTGTCCCCAGTTCCTTGAACGATCCGGTCGACTGATCGAAGGAAAAGGCGGTCATGGTCGAATCGAGCTCGTTGATGACAAACCCAAGGCGTCCGTCCGCGGAAAAGGAGAAGTGTCTCGGGCCGGCCCCGGGCTTCACAGCTGCAAACGGAGGGTCGTTCGGTGTCAACGTCCCCTTCTGGTTATCGAATCCGTAAACGAGGAGACGGTCAAGCCCCAGGTCGGCGACCACCAGATAGCGGTTCGAGTTGTCGAGATAGACACCATGCGCGTGCGGTTCTTTCTGTCGACCCGGATTTACGCTCGATCCCTGGTGCTGGACAAATGCTGTGGAGGGGCCGATTGATCCGTCGCCTGCCAGCGGAAAAGCCGATATGCTTCCGCCAGAGTAGTTGGCGACGAAAAGGTACTTCGCTTCCCGATCCAAGGTCAGGTGACAGGGCCCGGCGCCTCCGGACGGCTGCTGGTTCAGGAACGTGAGGCCGCCAGTGCGGCCATCGATGGTGTACGACGCGACCGCGCCACCTGGCTGGCCACCAGTCGAGTTGGTCTCACTGACTGAGTACAAGAAGCGCCCGTTCGGGTGTGTGATCACAAAGGAAGGATTCCGCGTTTCCGCAACAAGGCCCACGGGAGTCAATGCACCGGTGTCCGCGTTCAGGCGGTAAGCGTAGATCCCTTTGCTTTTAGCATTTGTATAAGTGCCAACGTAAACGAGCATACCCTGAACCCCATCTTCGGCTAGAACAGGCGCTGACAAAGTAGACCCGACGATTATCATTAAACAGACGACCAGCAGTCGGATTTTCATAGAGGGATTAGACACCAGACCGTCGCCTGATTCAAATAGCGAGACGGCGCCGAACCGCAAGACTCCCGATCACTGGCACAAAATGACGAAACCCTGAACTGTCAGTTTTTGCGCGATCTTTTCGGCCGATTTGATGAACCCTTTCCTGACGTGATAATAATGACTGGGAGTTTACTTGTAAATGAATCTTTCTCGCGGCTTCCGGTCGGATTGTTCGTTCTGCCGTATCCCTCGCCATTGTCCGTTCGCGCTTCCGGAAATCCGTTCAGAAGCACGACGAGCGCTGGAGTGGCGCTACTACAACAAAGAGTCGGCGGTTTTTCGCCTGGATGAGGAAGCCCTCGGCGTCTTCGTCATCCAGTCCGGATGGGTGGCGCTGTTCGCTCGAGGAACAGAAGGCAAGCGAGTCGCGATAGGTCTCCGGGGACCTGGTTCGATCCTGGGCCTGAGCGAGACCATTGAGTCGTCGGCTTACCTGGCGACCGCGGAGACCGGAGAGGAGACGGAACTTGAATTCCTGCCTGCGGCGCAGCTGCTCATACTTCTCGAGCGGAGTGCCGCTTTTCGGACTCAGGTGCTGAAGTCCGTAGCCGGACATACCCGGCAGATCATGAACGAATTGCTCGACGTCGGGCGAGTCCCGGCCGAGCAAAGACTCTGGAGGATTCTCAGGGAACTGGCCCAGTCCTCGGCCTGCCGCATCGGGGAGACCTCGGACCTCCGATTGTCGATCTCGATAAAACACCTGTCCGAGCAGATTGGCTGTTCCCGCCAATGGACTTCCGGCCTGCTCGCCTCTCTCGAACAGAGCGGTGCCTTGCGGCGCGAGAATGGCTGGATCATCCTTCCGGAAGACGTCGCTGCTGCATGCGCGAGGGAAAAGCCCACCCGTGGTAATGGACATCGCTGACGGGAAATTTCGGGGACATAATACTTCATTCCCATCCCGTCGGCGGGGTGTCGCCGCCTGCAAAGGAATTAAGTTTTTGTGTCCCCGAATTCGGTTTGTCCCTTCAACCTGGGTGTTGGTTAGTTGGCCAGCGGGGGAGCCGCAACTGAGGAATCAGATCTCGAGCGTCACCGACAGGTGGGCGGGCTCGTTCGTTGGGCCCTGCACGAGCTTCACGCCGTCGGGGCCGAATGCCAGGCTGTCTCCCTGCAGCACTCGACCGGCCCACGGACCTTCGCTGACTGGACCCACCGAGTTCGCGGCAACGATTGCCAGGTTATTGCCGCTCGTGCGCTCGGCATAGGTATGGCTGATCCAGTCGATGTTGGTCTGTTCGTTACCCGGCTCGATGGCCCAGGCGCAGGGGCTGAGTATGACCTGGGCGCCCATCAGATAAAGGCTTGCGACCAGGTGCGGAGTCCAACTGTCGGCGCAGATGTCGAGCGCCAGGGTGCGGCCCTCGAATTCGAAGACACCCAGCGAATCACCCCGGCTATATAGATCCAGCCCGATTTCCAGTTCGTTGATTTTTCGGTGCCTGGCACGGATTTCGCCATCGCGGGCAATGAAGACGGCGGCGTTGTAGCAGCGGGATTCGTCTTTTTCCTCGAAGCCAACCGCAATCGCGATCCGGTGGTGCCGGGCCAGACGACCCAATGCGTCGGTAAACCGACCGGGAACCCGCTCCGCTTTCGCACGGGTGACCGTTGATAGCCATCCGGTCAGACAGCATTCGGGGAGCACTACGATGTCGCACCCATCCTTTCCCGCGACCCGAACCGCGTCGAACACACTCTTCAAATTCGTTTCCTTGTCCCCCATGACAATCGGGATTTGTGCGATCCCGATTTTCAGGTTCTTCTTTCTTGGTGTCGCGGCAGTTTTGGCCACTCGGGTTTCCTCTCCGTCAGCGAAACATTCTGCCGAACCGGGCGCCATGAGTAAATAACGGACAACGAGGATTGTCGTTCCGTGACCCTGGTGAATTATCCGAGTTGCTTGCTGGGGGCGGTCAAGCTGAACTTCGGGGGACACAAACTTATTTCTTTTGGGCGTGTTGCGCAAAGCTCTTTTGGAGAGTCCTGGCGATGGCCTTCGGGAGCGCGGACGTCACGTCCGCACTGGGTTCGCGGGCATCCTGCCCGCCCGCCGGGCATCTTGCCCGGCGTTTTCCCCAAATTGCAGCAGATCGAACAACGAAACGCCGGGCAAGGATGCCCGCCGCGCGGACGGGACGTCCGCGATCCCAGTGCGGACAAGATGTCCGCGCTCCAGAAGGCCGGATGTCCGTGTGGAAACGGATGGGGAATTAAGTATGATATCCCCCGGAACTTATGCTGCCGGTGAGGAAATTACTAGCTCGAGTACCGTTCCCGCTCTGGGTTCTTGTGCTCGGGTTCGTCTGCTATGCCTGGGCTCTCGACAACGGCTTCATGTCGGATGACCTGGTCCAACTCGACCAGAGCGGTCATCTCGTCCACCTGCGGGCCCAATTGAATTCGGCACCCAACGCCTTTCGTCTGACCGCATTCGCCTGGTTCGCGGGTCTCCAGTGGGTATTCGGGTACCAACCGGTCGCGTTCTACTTTTTCTCCATCATCCTGCATTGCCTCAATGCTCTGCTTCTTCGAAGGGTCCTGGTTCTTCGGGGCATCGAGCCCGGCCTGGCGTTATTGACGGCGCTTCTGTTCCTCGTTATGCAAAACCCGAGCGAAGCCGTCGGGTGGCTGTCGGCCGTCAATGAGCTTCTGGTCGGCTTCTTTGTCCTCTCGGTTCTTTGGGCGGTGCACAGCCGTCGGTATGCACTCTGCCTGGCCTTTTACGTGGGAGCGCTGCTTTCCAAGGAATCAGGCGCCGTGATCATGCTCCTCTTGCCCGTTTTTGCGTGGATGCCCGGTCAACGCAACGGACGGCTGAATTTGCCCCGCTGGCTTTGGATCTCGCTCGCCGGAATCACGATTGCCTTCGTGGCGCGGTTTGTCTCCCTGGTTGAGACAAACTTCTTGATTCGGAGCCACTTCTACTCTGTGAAGCCGAATTCGCTCCTGGTCCTCGGGTTCAGTCTCCACAAGCTCGCTTTACCCTGGCTGTATCTGGCTCTTGTCTCAGCCCTGATCTTCAGGAAGCGGCCCATCCAGGCGTCAGCGAGCAATCTCGCTGAATCTTCCGAACGGCACACGCAAGGCAATGAACTGACGCTCGCAGCCATATGGATGGTAGCGGCACTCCTTCCTTATATTTTCATGATCTACGACACTCACGTGCCCAGCCGGCAGATGTACCTGGCGGCAATGCCCGCCGCCTACCTCTTTGCCCGGCTTGTCGGGATGCTCCCGATTCCCTGGGTGCGATGGAGTCTTGTCGCGGTTTTCGCGGCCGCGAATATCGGTTATCTGTGGCTGGTGAAGGACGCGCAGTACTGGACCCGCGGTGCGACGACGAGGGCCTTGATTTCGATTCTTAGGACCGAACAACCTCGGTGTCTCGTGGTCAAGAACTTTCCCGAGAATCCGTGGATTGCAAAGCTGTCCGCCCGTTTCGTTCCCGGCTGGTCTCCGGACATGATAAAAGTGGACGAGACGGCGGAGATATCGAATTGCATGGTGCTCCGCTGGGATGCCGATCAGAATCGGTACCTGGTTTTACAGAGGTGAGGAAACAGACATGAGTGACAACCAAACGCTTACGCGCAGGGGGTTTATTGTGCAGACGACGGCCGGGGCCGGCCTCTATGCGTCCGGGACTCCGGGACTGCACGCGGAAATCCAAGAGCAACCCGATCCGGCGGCCCGGCGGCTGCCTCGCGAAGTCTGGGTGGCAAGCATTGACCTGAAAGACCTGTACCCCGAAACAAGTATCGAGCGAAGGATTCAACGAACGCTCGAACGGATGGAGAACCTCGTTCCTTTCCGACCGGACATCGTCTGCCTGCCCGAGACGTTCAACACGTCCTGGGTCAGCGAGCAAAAACCGCTCGCCCAAGTTGCAGAAGAAGTGCCGGGACCCGTGGTCAGCCGCGTAGCCCTGTATGCCAAGGCTAATCATTGCTATGTGATCTGCCCCATCCCGACCCGCAGCGGAGGAAAGCTTTATAACAGTGCCGTAGTCATCGATCGCCAGGGACAAGTCACTGGAACGTTCAACAAGGTTCATCCGACCGAGGGCGAGATGGACGACGGTGTCGCACCCGGCCCGGTTGAACCGCCCGTTTTTCAGACGGATTTCGGGAAGATCGGTGTACAGATCTGTTACGACGCAAACTGGTTTCCAGCATGGCAATCGCTCAAGGCCCGAGGCGCGGAAATAGTCTTTTTCCCGTCTCAGTTCCCCGGCGGGCGCATACTGACGACCCATGCCTGGATGAACCAGTTCTACATCGTGTCGAGCACCGGAGAAGATGCCCGCGTCATCGACATTTCAGGCGACGACATCGCTTCGAGCGGGCCTTTTCGGCGCTGGGTCGTTGCCCCGATCAACCTCGAGAAGGCCCTGGTGCACATCTGGCCCGAGGTGCAGAAATTCCCCGAGATCGAGAAAAAGTACGGGCGCCGGGTGCGGATCAAGATATGGCATCCCGAGAACTGGGCGACGATCGAAAGCGTCGATCCAGGATTGAAGATACAGGCCGTGCTCGAGGAATTCGGACTGCCCACCTACCAGTTGCACATCAGCAAGGCGGACGCCGCGCAAAAGACAAAGAGGACGTAAAGTGGGTCCCACTTCCAAGTGGGACTCTTCATGGCGCAGCGCAAGATCCAGTGCGGGAAGACAATGTCCGACTTGGAAGTCGGACCTACGCCCCTTGCGCCCCGGGCTGGGTTCTTGTGCTATCGTGGATGCTAGGCAGCCCGGGCGTCCAGCCCAAAACGATCATGGCATCCTCACGTCAACCCTTTGTCGGCAAACCGCGAACGCTGTCTCTTTTTGCCCTGCTGGCATTTTCCATACCGACGGCATCTGCGGAGTCTCCGCCACAGCTTCCGAAGGTAAATCTCGAACTGTTTCAGAACAGCGTGCGGCAGCAGATTTCGGACGTCTACGAAACGGCTGTTCGAAATCCCAATCACGCGGACACCAATGGCCGGCTTGGCATGCTCCTTTACGCTTACGAGCAGTACGAGGCTGCTGAGCCGTGTTTCGAACGGGCGATGTTTTTTGCTCCCCCCGATTACCGGTGGCCCTATTACCTCGGACGGACGCGATCGATTCTGCGAGAACATGGCCAAGCCGTGACCGCCCTTGAAGCTGCGCTGCAACTGAACCCCGGCTACCTGCCGGCGCGATTAAAACTCGGGGAGGCTTTGCTCGACGCCGGGGATGCCGAAAAAGCCGGAAAGGCCCTTCAGGCGGTCGTCACCGAGTATCCGGGGTCCGCCGCTGCACATTACGGGCTGGGTCGATATTTCACGCACCGTCGTGAGCCGGACCGGGCCGTTGCCCACCTGCAGAAAGCCTGCGAGCTCTTCCCCGGCTTTGGTGCAGCTCATTTTGCCCTGGCCAGGGTCTACCGCGACCAGGGGGATCACCAGAAAGCCCAGGCTCACCTGCTCCTATATCAAAAAGACAAGCTGACCTGGCCGCCTGCCGAGGACCCTTTACTGGCCTCCATCCAGGAGCTGAAGACCGGGGCAAACGCCCGGCTTCGCAAGGGAGTCCTGCTGGCCGAATCGGGCCAGTTAGAGGCCGCAGTCGACGAGCATGAGGCCGCGCTGGCTGCTGATCAGGGTCTTGTCCAGGCGCATATCCACCTGATCGCCCTTTATGGAAGGCTCGGCAATGCGGCCAAGGCCGAAGAACACTACCGGTCTGCCGTCCGGATCAACCCGAACCTCTCCGAGAGTCACTACAATTTCGCGGTCCTCCTGATCCAACAGGAGAGGTACCGGGAGGCCGAGGAACCGCTCCGTGCGGCGCTCAAGCTCAATCCCACCCACGCTCTCGCTCTGACCAATCTCGGTTACGTGCTCATGGTGGGAGGACGGTTGGATGAGGCGATCGAGAGTTACCGGGCCGCCATAACGGTGCAACCACGGAACCGGACCGCTCATTTCAATCTCGGCCGAATCCTTGTCCAACAGGGAAGGTTGCAGGAGGCGATAGCTCACTTGCTCGAAACGCGAACGCCTGAAGATGCCGATACGCCACGATACCTGCACGCTATTGGCGCGGCTTACGCCCGGGCCGGGGATCGAACCTTGGCCCGCAATTACCTCGAGGAGGCTCGGCTGAAAGCCCTCCAGCTGAAGCAAACGGATCTTGTGAGCAGCATCGACAAGGACCTGCAGACCCTCCAGAAGCTGGTAAGACAGCCGTGAACCGCTACTTCCTCGCTACGCTTCTCGTGTTGGTTTCCCTGGGGTCCACGACCGAGACGCCTTCCCTCCCCCGCTTCGTCGATGTCGCAGCCTCTGCTGGGATCCGCTTTAAGCACGTCAGTGGCGACGCGAAGAAGAACTACATCTTCGAAGCCAAGGGCGGCGGCGTAGCCTTGCTTGACTACGATCTTGACGGTCTACTCGATATCTATTTCGTCAATGGGAGCACGATTGACGATGTGCAGAAGGGCCGGGATCACGGCAACGCGCTCTATCGGGCAAACGGTGACGGCACGTACTCGGACGTGACCCAAAAGGCAGGCGTGCGCGGCAAAGGGTGGGCAATGGGCTGCTCGGTCGCCGACTACGATAACGACGGCGATCCGGACATTTACGTTCTCGGCCTCAATCGAAACATCCTGTTCAGAAACAACCGAGACGGGACCTTCAGCGATGTGAGCGAGGAGTCCGGTCTGAAGGGGGGCCGCTGGAGCACCAGCGCGGCGTTTACGGATTACGACCGCGACGGTGACCTGGACGTCTACGTCGCGAACAATATCGATGTGGACATCCACCGGTCTCCCCTTGTCTTCCGGGGACCCGATTGCGACTACCGCGGGGTCCGCGTGATGTGCGGTCCGCGTGGCCTTCCGGGAGCGCAAGACTCGCTGTACCAAAACAACGGCGACGGCACCTTCACCGATGTGACTGTTAAGGCAGGCGTGGTGGAACCGCAAGCGTGTTACGGATTAGGGGTCGCAACCGGAGACTACAACAACGACGGCTGGCCTGATATCTACGTCGCGAATGATTCGACGCCCAGCTACCTTTGGGAGAATCAGAAGGACGGCACGTTTCGCGAAGTGGGCCTGCTGGCCGGCGTAGCGGTGTCCGAAGACGGCATGGAGCAGGCCGGGATGGGCATTGACCTTGCCGATTACGACAACGATGGTTGGCTGGACATCACCAAGTCCAACTTCTCGTTTGATCACAGCAATCTTTACCGGAACGAAAAGGGGATGTTTGACGATCGGTCCAAGGACGCCGGACTGGCCGGCCCGTCCATGCCGTATGTCTGCTGGGGCACCCGGTTCATCGACTATGACAATGACGGCTGGAAAGACATCCTGATCGCCACCGGTCACGTGTATCCACATCTGATCGCTGCGCCGGCCGGAGGAGAAAAGTACTACTCGCCACGGGTCTTGCTGAAAAACCTTCGGAACGGGCACTTCGAGGATGTGTCCGACAGGTCCGGGCCCGGGATCAAACAGGAAAAATCCAGCCGTGGGATGGCGACCGGCGACCTCGACAATGACGGCGATCTGGACGCAGTCATTGTCAACATGGACGATCATCCGTCGGTGCTTCGAAATGACGGTGGCAACACTCGCAACTGGCTCATCGTGAGACTTCGCGGGATAGCCGGCAATCGGTTTGGCGTCGGCGCCCGTTTAACGGCCAGGGCGGGCGCGCTGGTGCAAACCGTTGAGGCGACGACCTCGTCCAGCATCTTCTCAGCCAATGATTCGCGAGTCCACTTCGGCTTGGGCAGTGCCACTCGAGTGGACCTGGAAATCAGCTGGCCGAGTGGCCGGTCCCAGGCATTGCGAGCGGTTGATGTTAACCGGATTCTTGACATCCAGGAGCCTGAGCAAACGCGTTGATCGGGTCCTCGCCGTAAGTCCGCCAATACCTGTGGGCCGAACGCACTTCTCCCACCATATTCAACACCCTCGCAGCGAGGGTGGGAAAAAGGGTCTTAAGGCCTGAAGGGCCGGCACATATTAGCCCAGGGCGGAGCGCTTTGTGCGTAGCCCTGGGTTACGGTTCGAAGCTGATATCCAGCCCTGAAAGGGCGGCACAACCCTCTATCGTGCAGCTTGTTACGCCCTTTCAGGGCTGGCGCCCCTCTCTGGAGCTTCGTAACCCAGGGCTACGCACAAAGCGCTCCGCCCTGGGCTAACATGTGTCGGCCTTTCAGGCCTATTTACACGAAGGTCAACATTTTCAACACCTTCGCAGCGTGCGCGGCTCCGAAGGACCTGGCCAGCCAGATCCCGCGGTGGCTCGCTAACCGTCCTTCTTTGATCGTTCCCTTTCGGCCAGACGCGCGTAAATTTCCTGCAAGTGGTCTAAATCCTTCTGAGTCATATTCTCCGAGTCAATGAGGTTGTTGTGAGCGTCTTTGACGGAACGGATCAGTTCGTCCAGTTTCAAATGCATGGCCGCGCTGTCGCGGTTTTGCGAGTTCTGGATCAGGAACACCATCAGGAACGTCAGGACGGTTGTCCCGGTGTTGATGAACAATTGCCAGGTGTCACTGAAACCAAACGCCGGACCGGAAAGTGCCCAGATCACTATCACGGCCACCGCCGTCGCAAGGGCGACGGGATGCCCGGCTCCGCGAGCCGTTGCGGATGCGAACCTGGTAAAAATATCAGGTGAGTGGTTTCGTTTCATACTCTGGATAAAGCAAGTCCTGTGCCCGGTTTAGGCACCCGGATAAGGCCAGCAGGGCTACAAAGCCGGGAAAAGTTCCCCGGCGCAATAGGCAGCAAAAAGAGCCAACGTCGTACGCAAGAGGCGGCAAAAAACTCAAGAGGAGCGCTAGGGAAGACAAGACGGCAGCACAGCTGTCTTCGGCGTTCCTCTTGCGTCTCTTGGGCCTCTCGCTGGACCCTTAGCGCCCTTGCTGCCTCTGGTGTCCGCTCAGCTGATCGGGACGAACAGTCGCGGCGCCAGGTCGTTCAGATAATGCCGCCAGTTGATCCAAGTGTGGCCGCCGCCGCTCAGGTGGATCTGGTTCTTGATCCCGTGCTTGTTCAGGACTTCCTGCAGGTTCTTCGAACCGTTCAGCGCAAAATCCTTCTCACCAACGCATATCGAGAAAAGGCGAACCCAGGTATTGATCTTCGGATTGCCGAGAAATGCCGCGTTGGCTTTCTCCCATTCGGCCGGGTTCTGTCCTATCCCGGCACTCCAGACGCCTACGTAGGCGAACTGATCCGGCTGCGCGGTAATCACCTGGAGGGTCTGACCTCCGCCCATCGACAGTCCCGCGATCGCCCGGTGATTCCTATCAGCGACCACCCGGAACTGCTTTTCGACGTTCGGGATGATGTCGTTCATCAACTCGGGCACAAAACGTGCCCGAGCGGCTGTGTAAGCGGCGGCAACCTCTGGAGACGGAGTCACGCCGGGAGTCATCCGCGGCAGGTTGGCGGGCATGGGCAGACTGCCGTTGGGCATGACGACAATCATTGGACGAGCCTTCTTTGCGGCGATCAGGTTATCCAGTATGAAGCCCGCCCGGCCGATTGTGCTCCACCCGGAATCCTCGTCTCCGCCGCCGTGGAGCAGGTAGAACACCGGATAACGGTCCTTCGAGACGTCGTAACCGGGGGGCGTGTAAACGTGCATGCGACGCTGCATTCCCAAGGTTGCTGACTGGTACCAGACCTGGCGGATCTGGCCGTGGGGCACCGGGTTGTTGTCCTGGAACGAGGCTTCGGGGCCGGCGACGAATACCATGTTGTCGACTCCGGTGATTCCCTGCTTGACGACGGGATTGCGAGGGTCCAACGTCTTCACGCCGTCCACCATGAACGTATAGCTGTAGAAATCGGGCACCAGCGGACCGACGGTAGTCGCCCACACGCCATCCTCGCCCTTGGTGAGCTTCTCGACTGTGGCACCTTCCATCCAGTCGCCACGCATGGCCACTTCGGAAGCTTTCGGGGCCTGAATCCGGAACGTCACCCGATGATCCGGAAGGACCTCCGGCGAAATGACAGGCGGGTTCGCCTGCCGCGCCGGCTGAGCACTCGGCTGGCCTGCGGCAAAGAACCCCATCCCCCAGGCGGACAACAACCCGACACTCAACGCACGGCATACAGCCACTCTCGACGTGTCAATCATCTGATTCCTCCTCACCCGCACTCCCAGGTCCGTTCTCCTTGGCTCCCCGTGGTTTTTTCGACCCTCTGATCGCGGCGATCAACACTTCGTAGGGCACGGTCTTGGTCAGGTATCCGGCTGCTCCTGCCGCCGTCATTTGCGAAGCCACATCTTCCCGCACATGCATGGAAAGCCCAATGACTCGTGTCTCGGGGAGACTCTGCAGGATCTGGCGGGTCGCCTCGACGCCATTGAGGCGAGGCATCGAAACGTCCATGAGAATCACGTCGGGTCGGAGCCCGATAGCCAGGTCGACTGCTTCCTGGCCGTCGCCCGCCTGGCCGACCACCTCGATTCGTTCCTGAGCTCGCAACAGCCGCTCCAAACCGTCGCGGAGAACGGCATGGTCGTCCGCCAGAAGGACCCGAATGACTTTCTCCCCGGAGGCCAGTTCCCTCGAGGTCGGTTCCTTGGGCGGTTTGCTGACGACCGGTTCAACGTCTTGTGGAGCGACCTGTTCGTCCACGACCCCGACGAGGTGGTGCGGAAACAGAAGGGTCACAGTGGTTCCTCGGCCGGCAGCACTCGTCAATTTCATGCTCCCGCCCAGGAACTCGAGTCGTTCACCGATCGTGAACAAGCCGAAACCGCTCCCGGAAGAATGTCTTGTACTGCCAGACATTCCATCCGCGCCCATATCGAAGCCGACGCCTTCGTCGCTGACGGTCACCTGAATCTCCCCGGTCGATGTCCGTCCGACTCTCACCGTGGCCGTGTCGGTCTTTGCGTGTTTTACGACATTGAGGAGCAGTTCGCGGACCGCACGGAACAACCGATAACGGATCTCTTTCGTCTCGATGTTGATCTCATTCTCGAACTGGATAGCTACCTGGAGTCCATACTGCCGTTGCGCCCAAGCGGCTAGCCAATCGAGGATCTGGGCAAGGTCTCCAATCTCCAGAACAGGAGGACTCAACTCGGCGGTTAGCGAGCGCGACGTTGCCAGCGACTGATCGAGCAGTTCGGTCACCTTACCGATGGCCTTTCTTATTTCCCCTTCCTCGAGGCGACCTTCGATCACGCCGAGATTGAACTTCGCCCCGACCAGCGTCTGCTGCAGGTCGTCGTGAAGGACCTGTGCCAACCGTTGGCGCTCGTTTTGGGCGACTCTCGTCAATTCCGCACCGGCTCGCCGCAACTGACTGGTGCGCTCGTCGGCCAGGGCGGTACGCTCGGCCACTCGCTGCTCTAGTGTTTCGTTCAGCTCCCTGAGCTGCTGCTGGGCCTTCTTAAGGCGACTGATGTCCAGGTTTATTCCCGCCCAGTAGATGACCTCGCCTGACTCGTCCCGCACGGGGACCCCCCGGGCAAGGATCCAGTGGTACTCGCCACCGACTCCCCGGTATCGATGCTCGATGTCCCAGTTGCCACCGGTCCGGACGCATTCCTTCCAGGCAGCGATGGTGCGCTGGGAATCGTCCGGATGAAGGACGTCAGCCCAGCCGAAGCTAGAATACTGTTCCTGGGTTTGACCAACCAGTCTGAGAAACGATTCGCTGGCGTAAATATTTCTGCCGTCGGGCTCGCAGACCCACACCCCGTATTCGATCGACTCTCCAATGGCTCGGTACAACCGTTCGCTGTTACGGACTGCTTCTTCGGCGCGTTTTCGATCGGTAATATCCCGCCAGACAACAACTCCGCCCGCGATCTGGCCGCTCTTGTCGGTGATGGGCGCGGCGTTGCATGAGAGAGTGAGCCGCTTTCCCTCGGAATTTACCTGAACAACTTCTTCGTCTTTGATCGTTTCGCCATTCTTGAGCGCCTTTGCGAGTGGCAGCTCATCAGCCGGCAACGGCGTTACCCCGTCTTTTCTGTAAACCTTCCAACGGTTCGCGACGTCCTCGATCGTCATCTGATCGTGGCTGCCACCGAGAGTCTCCTGGCCGTATCTGCTGACCATCCGAATCCTGCCCTCGGGCGCGTCGGCGATCGTGATCCCTTCCGGGACGTTCTCCATGAGCGCGTCAAGGAGGCGTTTTGCTTCCTCGAGCTCGGCTTCCGCGTTGATGCGGTCGGTGACGTCCATGATGA
This sequence comes from uncultured Acidobacteriota bacterium, assembly GCA_964421755.1. Classification (GTDB taxonomy): domain Bacteria; phylum Acidobacteriota; class UBA6911; order RPQK01; family RPQK01; genus CAVUUN01. The sequence continues at coordinate 7,773 of CAYQYP010000266.1, read as the reverse complement.
CGACGGCGCTTCCGGTTACTTCGCCGCTCTCGTCAAGAATCGGAGCGGCGCTGTTGAGGACAAAAACCCGGCTCCCATCAAAACGTTCGATCTGCATGAACTGGCCGACGACGGTCTCGCCGTCCCTTACAGCCCTCGCCGACGCCCATTCAGCGGGTTTCACCGGCTCGCCGCTGGGGAACCACCAGGCTCGGTAATGCTGGTAGTCGTCGACCTTCTTTGCGACCGGTCGGGGACCGCCCCACACCTGGTCGAAGGCGTGGTTGACTCTCAACGTACCGCCCTCGCGGTCGACAATAGCCAGGCCCACCGGCAACGCCTGCATGATTGCTTCAAGGCGTTGTTTCTCCCTTTGCACTTCGGCCATTGCTTTTTCGGCTCGTTGGGCAGCGTCGACTCGGGCGGTTACGTCTGTGAACATGACCGCGAACTGGCGTGGCGCGCACCGGTATGCAAAAACCTCATACCACCGTCCGAGAGAACTGGCACGGCGCTCGAAATGAACAGACTCGCCAGTTTGGACAACCTTGCCGTAGATCTCGATCCAGTCCCTCTCAACGCCGGGCAAAACTTCCGTGACTCGAAAGCCGATCACGTCAGCGCGCTTGAGTCCTGTGAGTCGTTCGAAGGCCGGGTTTAAGTCGATGAACCTGTAGTCGCAAGGGCGACCGTTTTCGTCCGTGATTAGTTCGTGCACGGCGAAGCCTTCGGTCATTGTATTGAACAAAGCACGGTAGCGCTGCTCACCATCCTGAGCCGCGCGTTCCACTTTCCTGTTCCCGCTTGCGTATGCCATCGGTGCTTTATTTCCTGCACTAGAAGAGTAACTGCTCTTGGTCTCGACTTCCAATGAGCTGCAACAACGATCACATGAGAACCACGGAGCCCAAGGCCATGGAAACCGAAAAGAAGGCTTGGTTTTCGCTCCCTCATGTCCCGAGCCGGAGTGACACTAATCGCTGGTGGAAACCGCTTGACATTCGCCTGGGCCCTCGCGCATCATATCGCCCGTTAACGATAACGATAACGCTAACGGAACAAGTCCTTGACCGCTAACTAAGGTTCACGCTTGGGACGCACAACGCTTTTCAGTTGAGGTGAGTGTATAAGTCAAACGGTTTCTTTTTGCGTCGCTTGAATTTCCGGCGACGCCCGGAGAAAATCGATGAATTCGCCAACCCGTTCGGTTCTGACCATCAAATCCGCCCTTCCGGCCGCCCTCGTTCTGTTCCTTATCTTCCTTGCCGGCACCGCTTTCGGCCAGATTAAGTCTGGCGTTATCACGGGGACCGTGGTTGATCCAAGTGGCGCAGCCATACCCGGCGCCTCCGTCGCGGTCGTCAACCAGGAAACCAACGTGGCTATGCAGACGGTGACCGACGATACCGGCAACTTCACCGTTCCCTACCTCGCGCCAGGACTCTACACCGTGAATGCGGATGCGGTCGGTTTCGCGAGCTACAGCCAAACCAACGTCACGGTCTCGATCGCTCAAACCGTGCAGGTGAAATTGGCCATGAAGATCGGTGAAACCTCGGACATGATCAGCGTGAGCGCCGAGGCGGCCGCTCTTCAGACCAGCAGTGCCACCGTCCAGAGCGCCGTAAACGAGCGATCCGTGGAGGCTCTTCCGAACATCACCCACAACGCCTTCTCGTATGCCGCACTCCAGGCAGGCGTCGTGCCGCGTGGTTTGTTCGGAAACACCATGAATACCACCTCGTTCGGGATCGGTATCGATGGGCGCCGCCAGGCATCTGCCGTCGGCATAAACGGTGGGGTCGCTTTCTCCAATGACGTGATCCTCGATGGTGTCAGCATCCAGGGATCGGCTTGGAACGAGACCGCCGTAATGCCCAACCAGGACGCGTTGCAGGAAGTCCGCACCATCACCAACAACTACTCCGCGGAATACGGACGAGCGATGGGCGTCGTGATCTTTACCACCAAGGGCGGAAGCAATGATTTTCATGGCTCCGCCTTCTACCGGGTGCGAAACGAAGCGTTCAACGCAAATTCCTTTTTTAACAATGCCAAAGAGATACCGCGAGGGCCCTTCAAATCGAACACCTTCGGTGGGACCTTCGGCGGACGGATCATACGGGACAAGGCCTTCTTCTTCGTCAGTTACGAAGGGCTGCGCTTTCACCGGGGTTACGATTACCTCCTGACTGTGCCGACCGCAGACGAACGGAAAGGCGATTTCAGCAATACCTACGCGAGCGTCAGCGGTAAGGCCGTTCCAATTAAGATCTTTGACCCATTCAACGCAACGAAGGTCGGGACCACGTCACAGTATCAGCGGACGCAATTCCCGACTTTCACCGATGCGCAGGGGGTGGTCAGGACCAGCCCGCTTCCAGCATCTCGCCTGAACCCGTACGGCCTGGCGCTGTTGAACGCATATCCGTTGCCCAATCGACCGGCGGACGACGTCTACAACCGCAATAACTTCTTCCTGCGCGGCAATCAGGAGGTCTCAAAGAACAACATCAACTCGCGGCTGGATTACAGGCTGGGCGCGTCGCATAACCTGTACGGCAGCTACGGATTCCAGAAGGGGAACATCCTCACTCCGCGTTCCTGGGGTGAGGATAACCCGTACTACAGCCGCATCGAGTTCGTCGGCAATCAGCAGCCGGACGATAACTATTACTACACGGTCGGAGACACCTGGACGCTCTCACCCTCCCTGATTGTGGACGCCCGTCTGGGTGTCAACCGGATCAAGAGCGATAACGAGGCGGACGTCTTTGAGGACTACAGCTACGATCAGTTTGGTATTCCCAAGGAAATTCAGGCGGTCAATGTGTTGCCCGGAGCTCCGCCGGCCTTCTCTCCCGGCGACAATGTCAGTTCGCTGAACAACGGAACCAGCCTGCACAAGCGGGAGCGTCAGACCAATACGGACCTGAATGCCAGCATGACCTGGCTGCGCGGGCGGTGGACTCACAAGGTGGGCGGAACTTACCGGGTGCTGCTATCCAATTACATCGACCCGGACGACTCCATGCAGATCCAGACCGCCACAACCTTCACTCGTTCCAACATCAACGCGGACGGCAGCACCACCGGCCTGACGACGCCTGATGCTTCCTACAACGGCCTGGGGATGGCGTCTATCCTGCTGGGTGCCGGAAATATGAGAATCGCCCCGGGCTATGCTTTACGACTGGCGCTGGCTCAGAAGTACTACGCGCTTTACACTCAAAACGACTGGCGCTACAACGACCGCTTAACGATCAACATGGGCTTGAGGTGGGACGTTCAGCCGGGTCCGACCGAGCGTTTCAACCGGATGAGCGCGATCGACCTGGATGGCACGGAGCCTCTGTTCGGCACCCCCGGTGCGATTGTCTTTCCCGGCAATACCACTTCCCGGCGGAACATGTGGAAGACCGAATGGAGCGACTTTGGCCCGCGCCTCGGCGCGGCTTACCGGATCACCGAGTCGCTGGTCGTGCGCGGTGGTTACGGGGTCACATTTGTCCCGTCAAACACCGGATTCAACGATGGCCCCGGGTTTTACGGCGCCGCTTCGTTCACAAAATCGGTCAATTTCGCCGCCTACGGGTCATCTCCCGCCGGCGTGGTGGTGGGCCCTTTCAACAGCATGGCCGTCAATTCAATTGTGGCCGAGGTTGGCCCGAATCCGGAGGACCCGAGGATCTACGGCGGAGCCCGTCGTTTCCCGATCGACTATAAGAACGGCTATATCCACCAGTGGAATTTCTTCCTGGAGCAGAAACTCGGCCCCGACTGGGTCGTTTCCGCCGGCTACGTCGGTTCGGGCGGTCGGCGACTCCAAGTGGCCTACGTGCCGATCAACAGCCCGCAACTGGTGGACCCGGCGCTACTGGCATCATGGCGCGACGCCTACATCGCCAGCAACGGGAAGACCAACCCTTCAACACAACAGATCCAAAACCCGTGGCAGCCCGCAACCGGTCCATTGACGCCCTACGGAAACGGCAATATCAGGAACCGGACGATCAGCCGGATCGAAACCTACTATTCCTATCCGCTCCAGGGCGACAACATTCACCTCACCATGGGAACGTCGGACTACCATGCGATGCAGCTCGCTGCAACCCGTCAGTTCGCGGGCGGTCTCCAGTTGAATGTGCACTACACATGGTCCAAGCAGATCGGGATCACCCGTTATAACGCGCAGACTAACCAGGGTTACGCGGATGGAGGCGAAACCGCCTACCTGTCCAACCGGCGGCCCGATATGTGGCATCTCAACCGCAAGATCACGACCAACGATATCCCGCACCGTATTGTTGTTAACTGGGTCTATGCTCTGCCCTTCGGGGAGAGCGGCCGCTTCAACGTCCAACAGCCAGTCCTGAAGGCCGTGCTCGGCGGCTGGCGCCTGGCCGGCTCGATAACCGGGCAAAGCGGATTCGTACGTCCGCTCTCGAATGGTGGTACCAACTCGATCAATGGTCTCCCGGACCGGGTCCCGGGCGTTCCCCTCGAGGTGCCGAAGGAACTGCAGCGATGGTATGACGGAAATACAAAGGTCACTCTACCCAGCGGTCGCGTGATCACACCGTGCAACGGCTGCTTCCTCAAATACAACATCGATGCTTTTTCCGGTCGCACGGTGCCGGGAGCGGACGGCAAGCCAATTGCGGACCTCTTCTGGTACGGCGACGCCGCCGCAACTTTCGGCGACATGCGCAGCAATTCAACCTGGAATACGAACCTGTCGTTGGAGAAATCATTTGCGGTGGGCGAAGACTACTCGATCAGCATTTCGGCCCAGGCGACTAACCTCCTGAACAACGCCCAGTTCAAACCGGGAATAAACACCAGCTTCGGGGCGACTGCACTGCCCGCAACAGTTACGGCCAACCCGGACCAGAAGCTGACGGTCGGCCAGCTCATGGACACAGCCAACACCTGGGGCGCCTTCACGCAGAACACTTACGACCCAAGGCAAATTGAGCTGGTCGTACGATTGCGTTTCTAGGAAACGAGGGCCGCCAAGCATATTCGGATTTCCGCCCGAACTGACAAAGACGCAGGTGTTATGAACAGATCCTTCATTCTTCGTGTGGCTGCAGCCCTGTTGATGTTCGTCGCCTGCGTTCCGGGTTGGCTCGGAGCGCAGCATCTCGTTCAAATCGACTACAGAAAACTGGTCTCACGGGGCGATCTGGATTACAGCGAGCCGGCGCGGCGCAGCGAAGAGGGCATGCCGGTAGGGACCGGCCGGATGGGCAGCCTCGTCTGGACGACTCCCTCCTCCCTGAAATTCCAGATTAATCGCGTGGACGTTTTCGCCGTGGATGGCCGCACAGCAAGCTTTCCGGTTGTCGACTCCGACTACGCAAGCGGCTGCGCTTACGTCGACATCAACGTGGTTAATGCAGGCGAGGACATTTTCACCGCCGGGGCGTTCAATCAGCACCTCTCGATTTACGACGGGCTCATGACCGCCAGAGGTCAGGGGCTCACGGCTCGCGTGCTGGGCTGGCCAATGCGCGATGTCATGGCCGTCGAGATCGACGACCAGCGCCCGGCACCCGAACCGGTCAACGTCGACCTTCGGATGCTCCGCTACGCCGTCCATCACATCACGGGCCGCAACTACGAACTGGCGGCCAACCACTCGGTCGATTTCCTGACTGGCGCACACAGTGCCCTTTCGATTCTCGATATCCGAAACGGCCGGATCACCTTGACCCAGCAGTTCCGTGAGAACGATTTCTACGACTCGTCGGCCGTCGCCATCGGCGTCATCGGCCGAGCCTCCAAGGCCCGCTATTTGAACGAATCGACGGTCCAGCTGTCAGCCGCGCCCGGAATCGGAAAGTTCACCATTTTGATCGCGAGTGCGGCCAGTTTCGATCCCGCAACAGACACCGCCGCCCTCGCGCTCGAGAACCTGGAGGCCGCCGTCCCCAAAGGCTTCGCCGGGCTGCAATCGGAGACCGCCGCCTGGTGGCACGACTTCTGGACGAAGAGCTTCGTCGCCATGAAGAGCGATTCCGGCCAGGCTGAGCTCGTGGAAGGCAACTACTCCTATTTTCAGTACCTGATGGGCGCCAGCTCGCGCGGTGATTATCCGCCCCGCTTCGGCGGCATGCTCTGGTACACGAACGGCGACATGCGCCGCTGGGGCTCTCAATACTGGTGGGCCAACACCAACGCCTACTACAGCAACCTCATGCCCACCAACCGGCTGGAGCTGATGGATCCGATGTTCTCGATGTACTTCAACATGCGCGACGCCTGCGCAACGGCCGCTGTGCAGCAGTGGGGATCGAAAGGGATCTGGGTACCGGAAATCACGTGGTTCAACGGTCCTGAGCGGCTCCCGGACGACATAGCCGCCGAGCTCCAGGATCTCTACCTCGTGAAAAAGCCATTCGAGGAGCGGTCGGCCCGGTTTCAATCCTACGTTGACACCAAGACCCGACACGCGAGCCGCTGGAATTTTCTCAACGACGGGAAGTGGGTCGACGGCCATTTCGTGGTTCCGACCAAGGGGCAGGGGATATTTGGCCACTGCACCCACATCCTCGCATCGGGCGCGCGGGCAGCCCAGCTCTTCTACCGGCGGTATGAATTCACAAACGACATGAGCTGGCTGCGCGACAGGGCCTATCCGATGATCAAAGGCGCGGCCGAGTTCTACCGCAACTTCCCGCATCTCAACAAGGAGGCGGACGGGAAATACCACATCCACCACGTCAACAACGGCGAGAGCGACTGGGATTCCTCGGATACTCGGAATGAAATCGGAGCGATAGGTATGATCCTGCCACTGGCGGTCAGGGTCTCGGAAGCGCTCGGCGTCGATGAGGATTTGCGCCCCCTCTGGAAGGACATCGCGGATAACCTGGCCAGCCCCGGCCCGGGAAGCGGCAGGCGCGGCACCTTCGATGCGAACAGATCGAGAATTGACAGCCCGACCGGACCGGCGCGGCCCGCCGCCGCGGCTGCTCCACGCGGTCCGCGCCCGTTTGGCGCCTTTGTGTACGGCGGGCCTGGTGCCATCGAGCCAATCGGACCGGAGCCCGAGTTGAAGTCCCGTTTCCTCGGTTTCAACGCTCTCGGCAGCTTCATCGACAACAAGGGCATCGGCGGGGCCCAGATTTTTCGAAACCGCATGCGACTGCGCGAGGGTCCGGGTGCGATCGACGCCGAGCACATCGGCGGCTTGAGCTCAGGCATCAACTCGACGATGGTCTCCTCGACCGACGGTTCACTCGCAATCTTCAACGGCTGGCCAAAGAGCTGGGATGCAGCGTTCAGCCTGCTGGCGTCCGGCGCTTTCATGGTGAGCTCGGTACAGCAGGACGGGAAAATCCCGCTGGTGGAGATCCAAGCGCGTACCGGATTCCAGTGCCGAATCAAAAACCCCTGGGGGGCCGCCGAGATCACGCTGTGGCGAGACGGCCAGCAGGCGGAAAATGTGTCGGGCGAAACCCTCACCTTCGACACCAAAGCGGGCGAGACGATCGTGCTGGTGCCCAAGGGGGCGAAGCCGGCGGCGGTGAAGCTGCTGTAAGGAGCGCCGCGGGCTGGCGCGCTTCGCACTGCGCACTACCCGCTGCAATTAACCCGCATTTCTCACGACGTGCTCGGGCGACCGCCGTCAGAGCCGCGCCCATTCGCTTTTCAGCGGAGTGAGCGGGTTCTTGCTGGGCCGGGCTCGATTGTTGAGCTAGGCAGCCTGGTGGACCGCGGTACCGGCGTCGACGTAGACTTGCATGTCGAAGGGGAGTAGTGCTCAAGGGGTAGTGTTATGTCTCG
>CAYQYP010000265.1:0-4752 GCA_964421755.1 uncultured Acidobacteriota bacterium | reverse complement strand
GCGCGGATTGTCACCGGAAGCAACCAGCTCCGGGCCAGGCGCTGCTTACGGCTACAATCCGCGCACTTCGCGAAAAGCGCTCCGTTTGCGGTTCTGTACCGCTCGGCAGCGGCGCCCTGAGGGCGGCTGCATCGTGCCCCTAAGCGCGATCAGGACATCAGGATGGCGCTAGGGGGCGCTCGCTCGATTCGGAAAAGCCCCACTGGAAGGGACCTACGGAACTCTCGTCAGGCGGACCAGGGTCACTCCGTGGCGGCCGCAGCTGGCTGTAAACGCCTTCTGGAACCGGCCCAACTCCTTCTGTCGCCACAGGTCCCGGCCCACTTGAGTGCCGGAAAGGCCGATATCCGCCCACGTGACGGTCAACTCGGCTGGCTTGTCCGAGAGGTTGAAAAGCCCGACCGCGACTGACCCATCCTCGAGCTCCTTGGTCAGGATCAGTTCGTCGGGCGTCTGCCTCGTGATTTTTGCCTGTTTCCCGAGAGGATCCTGGTTTACATCGATGACCTCGTGGTTGCACAGGACGTTGAGTGTGAACGGGTCGAGCTTGGCCATATCGCCACTGAAGATCAAAGGGGAAGCCATCAAGGACCACATGGACATGTACGAGTACTGCTCGTTTGGTGTCAGCGATGTCGGTTTTCCTTCGGTCTGCTTACCCGCTTCTCCCACCCAGCCGATCAGGATGTAGTCCGGGTCGTTCCAGGCACCCGGCCGGGCATATTCCCAGTGCTTTGCGTTGCTGAACCCGATGCTGTAAAAGCCCGGGAGCCGGGTGGCGCGCTCAAGCCCGAGGTCGCCCGTCGTTCTCCAGCAGTGCCCCACCTCGCCGCCCCACTTCCAGACGTCGCCCATGCCGTACTGGCAAAGATTCAGGATGACGTCGCGGTCCAGCTTTTGAAGCTCGCGCCACATTAACGTGTAGGGCTTTTTGTAGTCTTCGACGGTCTTGCCTCCTGCCTTCTTGGAGTAAGAGCACCAGTCGTACTTCAGGAAATCAAAGCCCCATTCGGCGAACGTGCGGGCATCCTGTGCCTCGTGGCCATAGCTCCCGGCATAGCCGGCGCAGGTCTGCGGCCCGGGCGAGATGTAGGTTCCGGCCTTCAATCCCTTGGCGTGAATGAAATCGGTGAGTGCTTTCATGTCCGGGAACCGCTTGTTGGTGAGCAAACGCCCCTGAGGATCCCGTGTCGCTCCGCCGATTTCCGGGTCCTCGGAGTTGACCTTGACCATCCAGCAGTCGTCGATATTCACGTAGGAATATCCGTAGTCCGCCATTCCGGTCGCGATCATCTGCTCGGCAGCCTGCCGCATCACTTTGTCGCTGACGCGGTGGTAGTGGATATACCAGCTGTTCCAGCCCATTGGAGGGGTGAGCGCAAGCGTCTGCCCGATGACGAGGCGAAACTCGCGGGTTGCCTTGCCGTGGCGGTTTTCAGCGGACAGTGTCGCGCGGTAAGTGCCCGGCTTCGCCACCTGCCCGGAGATGACTCCAGTCGCGGAATCCAACTTCAGGCCCTCGGGAAGCCCGGCCCCAGCGAACGTCATGGGTCGAGCCCCGGTTGCGGGAATGCGGTATAGGAATGGGCTGCCCGGTCGAGCCCCGTAAATCCGGGGACCGTTGATCCGTGGCTGGTCGGGGGGAACGGGAGTCAGTATCCCCGGCTCAGCCGTTCCAGGCGCCGTCGCACCCTGAGGCGATCCGGCGGCAGGGCCAGGCATTGGGAAGAGACACAAAAGCAGCGTTACGATGACCGAGACGAGCAGGGTACTTTGGAATTTCATGATGACTCACAATTTCATCCGGACTGTTATCGCTTGACCAGTTCCACGCGGCGGTTCTTGGCTCTCCCCTCTTCAGTGTCGTTGGAGGCGACCGGAGCGAGAGGGCCGCAACCGAAGGCCGAAAGCCGGGCCGCCACGATTCCCTTCGCGGTCAGCGCCGCGACGACCGCCTTCGCGCGCGCTTCGGACAGGCTCATGTTCTGAGGTATTTCGCCGGTTGAATCGGTGTGGCCGACGACCAGCAGCCGCAGCTTCGCATCCTGCGCGAGGAGCTTCACGATTTCGGCGAGTGCGGGTTCCGATTCCGGTTTGACCACGGCCTTGCCGGTGTCGAAGTACACGCCGTAGACCGTCGCGTGCCCGGTCGTGTTGATATCGGACTTCCAGACCTCCGCGTTCGCGACGACAACCTGCTCCATGGCGCCTTTCTCGACTATCGTCACGTTGTAATTGTTACCGCTGTCGCCGATGTTCACCCGGACCCAGATTTCGTCGCTGCCCCTGACCAATTTCAAGGAAGTAGTGCCGCCACCCGCGTCGACTTCCTGGGACAACACCACTCCTCCGATTTTCGTTAACGCGTTCTGGTAATTCTTCACGGTTTGCAGCGGAGAGGGGACGGGTACGCCGTCCTTCGGCCGGTAGCCGATGTAGGTTTTCCGCCCTTCCACGGCTACCGGGGCGCCTCCTTTGCCCTGGAACTCGGCGCTGTCAAAGTCTTTTTGCTCGTAGTTGGAGATGAAATAGCCGGGCATGCGGGAAAGCAACGGGTGGTCTTTACTTCGCGCCTCATCGTCCTGCGCGGCCAGGGGTGTGAGCATTGCGACGGCCAACGAGATACCGAGAGCCAGGATCCTGAGAATAGTCTTCATATCAATGTCCCCTTACCTCGTGAGCGAGGCGGCCACAGTATACATCCCGTTCCCCGGTCGCGGTGGCCGTAGGTCCGACTTCCAAGTCGGACATTCGGTCGTTCGACTCGCGGTGACCACGTGTGACCAGGAGTCCCATTTGGAAGGGGGACCTACGGAATACCTGCGATCGCTCTCAAAGATCTCTCTGATAGGAGACGATGGCAAAGATTGAACCGCCGAGTAACCTCGGGTGTCAAAGTACGCGGAGAACCAAAATGACACAACGTATGACCGGGATCCTCAGCCTGGGATTCCTCCTGACGTTTGCCGCCCGGGCATCTGCGGCCGACCTTCCTATCAAGAAGGTCGTGCTGTTCAGCAACGGCGTTGGATATTTCGAGCGCCAGGGAATGGTTCGCGACCAGGCGCGCGTCGATTTGTCCTTCAAACACTCGGAGATCGACGACATCCTCAAATCGCTTCTGGTTCTGGACCTGGGGAACGGACGAATCGGCGCGGTTACCTACGACTCTTCGACTCCGGGCGCAGTCCGCCTCGATGAGATTCCGTTCGCAGTCGGCGGGGTCGAGGACGAGAGTCTTGGGGCAGTGCTTGGCCAGATGCAGGGTGTCCGAGTGACGGCCACGACGGGAAGCGGCCGAGTCACCGGATCCGTGCTGACGGTGGGAAGCGCTCTTCGAACAGCACCCGATGATTCGCCCCAGGCAAACAGTCTGGAAAAGAACCCTGTGCTCGTCCTGCTGTCTGACGAGGGGACGATGTTCCGGGTTCCCCTCTCGGATGTTCGTTCACTCCAGATCCTGGATGAGCAATCACGATCAGTCCTTGCGCGCTTCCTTGACGCGAAGCTCGACCAACGGCGGCGCGAGGCAAAAAAACTGGCCATTGTGTCGGACGGTCAGGGTGAGCGCTCGCTCCTGGTCGGGTACTCGCTTCCCGCCCCGATCTGGAAGACCACGTACAGGGTCGTCATGCGGGAAGGAAAACCGGCCTTTTTTCAAGGCTGGGCAATCGTGGACAACGTGAGTGACGAGGACTGGACCGACGTGGCCCTCTCGCTGGTTTCAGGGACTCCGATTTCTTTCATTCAGCCCCTTCAGCAGCCATTGTTCATGCACCGTCCGGTGGTTCCCATACCAAACAATCTCCGGCTTTACCCCCAGCGCTATGAACCGGAGGGAGGATCCGGTTCAGGATCCGGCTCAGGCTACGGGCCCGGGGGAACAGGAATTGCCAGAGGCATTCCCGGCGGCGTTGTCGGAGGTGTCCCGGGCGGCGTTGTCGGCGGCGTGCTGGGAGGTGTGCCGCGCGCCACGACGCCGTTTGCAACGTCAATGAGCGACCTGATCGCACAGCAGCAGTCGGGAATCACGCAGAAGGCAACCGGCAAGGAGATCGGTGACCTGTTCGAATACAAGATCGATCAGCCGATCAGCATCCGCAAGAACAGTTCGGCCCTGATCCCCATCCTGCAGACGGACATGGAGGCTGAGAGGATTTCGATCTTCAGGCTCGGTGAGGATAACGACCGGCCACGTACCGGTCTCCTGCTCGTTAACAATTCGCCGGTGACGCTCGAGTCGGGCGCACTGACAGTCCTCGATAACGACACGTACGCCGGCGAAGCGCTGATCGAGAGGCTTAAGCCCGAAGAGCGGCGGTTCATCTCATTTGGCGTAGACCTCGGCACGCTCGTGAACAGCAAAGCCGACGAGCAGCGAGACCCGGTCTTCCTTGTCAGGGTGAAAGCGGGAGCGCTGCAGGCGCACTATTACCGGGCGCGCAGCCGGACGTACGAGATCAAGAACCAGACGGCCAAGGCGCGGGTGCTCTACATCGAGCATCCCCGCGAAACCGGTTGGACGTTGACAAAGGAGACTCAGTTGCCCGCCGAGACGACCGCCAATCACTACAGGTTTCGTGTCGAGCTCGGTCCTCAAACGAGCTCGACGCTTACGGTTACGGACCGACAGACTCTCATGGACACGATCCAATTGGCCGGTTTCGGTGCCGTTGAAATGTCCCTGTTTCTGGCGCAGCACAGGGTCGACGAGGCGTTAAAGGGAAAACTGACGAGCCTGCTGCAGGCGAA
>CAYQYP010000264.1:0-6775 GCA_964421755.1 uncultured Acidobacteriota bacterium | reverse complement strand
GCGTGCATCGACAGGGCGACTTCATCGACCCGTTCGGGCACGTCTGGCTGGTCGGGGATAAATCTCCTTTGAGCCCCTTCGGTACATAGAGGCGGGGAGGTTTGAAGGCGGGGACAACGCCGGACCCCAAGGACAGCAAGGACCTAAAGGACAGCAAGGACCTCAAGGACAAAAGCGATGCCCGCTTTTCGCCTTTGTCCTTGATGCCTTGATGTCCTTGGGGTCCTTGGGGTCCGGCTTTAGCCAAACCGCAAAGTCCCGCTCGTCCAACGGGAACCTCTGGACGGTCGTCCCCTGTTGAAGAATTGTGCGCCTGGCTCTGCGTTCCGAAGTGTAGAATACCGCCGAGTTCCGGATGCCGACCCGGGTCTCGGCTGCGTCGGACGACAGTTGCTGTTAGTTGTTTAGTTGTCGTGAGGTGCCGTCCGGGCTTCCTGCGTTGACATCCGACTGGAGGGTAATCCCGCGATGAAGACAAAGCTGTTCGTATTTCTCGTTGTTGCTCTTACGGTCCTCGGCGGCGCTGTCTGGCTGTACTCGCAACCTGCCGGGGATCCCGTGATTGAAGGCTTTCGGCAGACCGAGGTCGCTTCGGTAGCTGATGCCATCGAGCAGTTGTACGGCAAGCAGAGCTACATGCCTCACGACATGCGTCCTCTGTTCAAGACCAAGTTCGCCGGCCCGGCGGTGACTGTCTCGATGAAGAAGGAGGAGCACAAGGAAGGCGCCGCCGCCACTGCAGGCATGATCGAAGCCATCGACACCGCTCCCCCTGGCTCAGTCTATGTTATGGCGCTCCAGGACGGCCTGGACTACGGCGCGGTCGGCGGGATGATGGCGACGACCATGAAGGTTCGAGGACTGGCGGGCGCGGTCGTGGATGGGTCCATCCGCGACCTGCCTCAGATCCAGCGAATACAGTTCCCGATCTACAGCCGCGGTGTCACGCCCGGGACGACCATTAACCACTACCGCTGCGTGGGCGTTAATGTCCCCGTCACGTGCGCCGGCCTAACGGTCAATCCGGGAGACATCATCACCGCCGACGAGGACGGCGTGGTGGTTGTTCCGCGCGACAAGGCGCAGGAAATACTGAAGAAGGCCCAGGAGCTCGATTTTCAGGAGCACTCAACCTATCCGTTCATTGAACAGTTCAAGTCGCTGAAGGCGGCTGTGGCGAAATTCGGACGCCTGTAACCGGCAGGATTCGGCGAGGAGGATAGCGATGTTCAACAGAAGATCGTTTGTTCGAAGCTTTGGAGCGGGTATGACCGGCCTTTTGAGCTTGGGCGGGTTGTCGGCGGCCATCCAGAACGCCACATCTCCCTTCCGGAGGCCCAAGTTGAAAATCACGGATGTGCAGACGACGTTTGTCCGGGCACTGCACGTCCGGATCCAGACGGACCAGGGCCTATTCGGTGACGGCGAAGGAGTTGATGCCGTGAGTGGCGGCGCTTCCATCGTCGCAGGCTTTCGTTACGCGCTGGTTGGACAGGACCCGCTCAACGTGGACGCTTTGTTCGAGCGGATCCGGACCTCGGGGATCTTCGCCGGGGCGCAGGCCGGCCAGTATGTGGCCGCCCTCAGCGCGGTCGAAATTGCCCTGTGGGATCTGGCAGGCAAGGCGGTGGGGTTGCCCGTCTACCAGCTGCTCGGGGGTAAGATGCGCGACCGGGTGCGGGTCTACTGCGATTCGGCGACGAACAGCCGCAACGATCCCAAGGCGAAGGAGTGGATTGCGCAGATCATCGACCTCGGCTTCACGGCGGCGAAGATCGATATCGACGACGGCCGCGACCCCGCCCGGTTCGATCGGGTGAATTGGACTGCGAACAACGCCGAAATCGATCACATGGTCGATAAGGTCGCCTTCATGCGCGAATCCTTGCCGCCACAAATCGACCTCGCTGTGGACATGCACGGCCGCTACGACCTGGGCACCGCCAAAAGGGTCGCTCGCCTGCTTGAGCCGTTCCGGCTGCTGTGGCTGGAAGAGCCGGTGCCTCCCGAAAACGTGGACGCCATGCGCGACGTGCGCGAATCCTGCCACGTCCCCATCTGTGCCGGCGAGAACCTGTTTCTCAGGCACGGTTTTCGGGAGCTGCTGGAGAAGCGAGCCGTGGACATCGTCATGCCGGACATCCAGAAGTGCGGCGGCCTGCTCGAGGCCCGCAAGATCGCTGACATGGCGCACACTTACTATGTCCCCATGGCACCCCACTGCCAAGCCTCGCCGATTGGCATGATGGCGTCCTGCCACGTTTTGGCCGCGATTCCGAACGCGCTCGTGCTTGAGTGGCACTGGGGACATCCCGCACAGCGCATGCAACAGTGGAAAGTCTACGTCAAAGAGGGCGAAATCATCGACAAGGGATTCATAACGGTGCCGGACCGGCCCGGTATAGGCCTCGAGTTCAACGAGGAAGCTGTGAAGAAGATGCAGCGACCGGGCGCCGCCTGGTTCTCGTCCGCTCAGACATCATAAGAATCGAGGGCACGATGAGCTCATATACGCTTTGTTCAGGCCTTGCGTGCGGAAGAAGCCTGCCCCGCTTCAGGCGGGCCGCCGGGATAGCGGCATTCCTGCTCTTCGGGATGCCTCTGATGGGGCAGGTCTTTAAGCTCACGCCGGAGCAGTTGACTCAGTACACATCAAAGAGCTCCTACGAGCGCTTCCCCGACGGTCGGCCCAAGGTCCCGGATGCCGTTCTCGAGAAGGTCCGCGGGCTGTCGTGCGAGGAGATTCTCGGAATTTCCGGTCGCGGCTTTCCCTACCAGTACGCCGATGGGTTTCAGCTCCTGCACCCGGGAATGAAACTGGTTGGTCGAGCGGTCACCGTTCAGCTCATGCCCACCCGCGCCGACGTTGCCGACGTGCAGTCGGAGGAGTGGAAGGCCAAGGGAGGAGTCAAACCGCTCAATCACCAAACTGCGATCGACATGCTGCAGCCGGGCGACGTCCTGGTCATAGACGCGGGTGGCAACGTGGACGCCGGTGGAATCGTGGGAGACAATCTTTCGTACTACATCTGGAAAACCACGGGAGCCGGATTCGTCATCGACGGCGCCATCCGTGACCTGGAAGGCGTCGCAAACTTCGACATGGCGGGGTACTTCCGTGCCGCCGTGCCGCCCGCGATCAGGGGCCTGATGGTGACCGGAATCAACATCCCGGTTCGAATCGGCAAGGCAACTGTGATGCCTGGAGACGTGGTATTCGGAGATCGCGAGGGCGTCTATTTCATCCCTCCTCACCTCGTTCAGGATATCGTCGACGAGGCCGACGTCACCCACATCCACGACGAGTGGACGAAAACTAAGTTCGACGAGGGGAAGTACAAGTCGAGCGAAATCTACGGGCGCCCGAGTGATCCCGCACTGCAAAAGGAGTACGAGGAGTATCTGAAGACCAAGCTCGGTGCCGAGGCGTACGAGAGGTACCAGAAGCGAAGAGCGGCAAGGCGCTGACGCAGCACGTCATGAAGCGCGGAGCCTTGTCCGGCGTAGGTCCGACTTCCAAGTCGGACACGGCAGGCAAGATGCCTGCCGGGCGGACGAGACGTCCGCGATCCCAGCCAGATGTCCGCGCTCCGGGAGCATGCCTCAGCTCGGTCTGCCCCGGCCCGTCTACTCCGCCGCAACGCCGGCCACGTCCTTTTCCGACTGCGCCAGCGAGAACGAGCCCTGATCGCGGATCGTCCCGGTTGTATCCTTGGTCTGAAACCGGATGGTCTTACCGTCGACGGTTACCACCACGTAATTGTGAAATGCACCGTTGGGGTGCTTCTCGTTGGGAAAAGCGTGGCGAAAATCGGACGACCACGCCGGGTTTGCGGAACGGATCCGGTCCCGGTAAGCGACAAAGTGCGGCTCTTTGGCGATTATCCTATCCAGGCGTGCTTGCCTGTATTCGGGTTCTCCCCTCGGTCTGACACCCCCGAGACCGTTCACGACCCAGTTTATCTTGTGAGCCGGCCTTCCTTTCTCCGTAATCAGCTCGGTCCATCGTTCGTAGTAGTGCTCGTGTCCGGTAAAGACAGCGTCGACTCGAGTCTGGCGGAAAAGATCGAGGAGATAGAGCTTTTCCCCTGGTCGCTCGGCTGGAACCTGCTGGTTCACGAGCATCGTCCCGTGTCCCGGATGCCCGCCTATCGCGAGCAGCGGGATCTTGCGTCCGGTCTCGGCTGAGGTAAACGGGGAATGATGGAAGAAGACGAACCTGGCCCTGAGGGATTCGTCGCCGGCTGCTTTTCTCAAGAGATCACGGAGCCAGGTCAGTTGCTCGTCCCGGTATCCTTTGTACTCCGGCAGCAAATGGGTCTTGCGATAGCGGCCTTCGTCAACGAAGAAGTTCGAGTCCAGTACGATGAACAGGACATCGTTGTATTTGAAGCTGTACCAAAGGCGCTGGTTGTCGTCGCCGGCCAGATGTCGGTTGTCGGGCAGTCCGGCCAGGTGACGGAAGGTCTCACGGAAGAAGCGGCGGAACGGTACCCGGCTTTCCCGGCTGTTCCAGCGAATGTCGTGGTTTCCGATCGCTGGGAAAAAAGGCACCCTGCTGAGCAGATCAGATATTATCGGATAAAACTGGGTATCGTAGTCCGAGCCGCTATGGTCGGAGATGTCGCCGGTATTGAACACAAGGCTGACCGGTTCCTTCACGAGCCGGCCCACCAGGGCCTTGTGCCCTTCTTTGTAATTGTCCTGGATATCGCCGTAAACCGCGAAGGAGAAATTCTTTCCGGCGGTGGAATGGTTCAGGGGCGTGAACTGGGCTGAGGCCGCGGTTACGGGCAGCACCAGGAGAGCAATCAGCGAGTAAAGGACGCCAATCAACTTAAAAGTAGTCGCGCACTTTTGGATCATATTTCGCCGCTATACCCGGTATCGCGATGTCACATCGCCTTGGTCAACAGCGAGTGACTCGCCGGGTTTCAAGCTGAGATTGCGAAATCAGGGCAAGGGTTTCGCGAAAAAGCACCAGGGGAACAAAAAGGCAAAGCAAAAGAGGGGATCGGAATCAGAAAAGACAGTCCACTCAATCACCCCTTGCCGACCGGTAGCCCGGGGATTGAGTGGACTCTCTCTTTCTCTATCTGGAAGAGCCGGCCTGCTGGTAAACCCGGACGTAGTCGATCTGCATTGACTGGGGCATGTTGGAATCATCGACTCCCTGCTGCCCGCCCCACCCGCCTCCGAAGGCGACGTTCAGGATCAGGTACATGGGCTGATCGAACGGCCAGGCGTCTTTCCCTGTCTTCTCGTTTTTGAACTCGAAGTAACGCTGGCCGTCAACGAAGAACTGAACAAGGTCGGCGCTCCATTCGACCGAATAGACATGAAAGCCGTCAAACGGACGTTTGATCGTGATTTTCCCGCCGCGCTGGGTGTTTTTCGTATGGTTGTACTTGGCGGTGTGGACAGTTCCATGGATCGTGTCAGGGTCGAAGCCGACGTTCTCCATAATGTCGATTTCCCCACAGGCCGGCCATCCGACCTTTTCCCGATCCATCCCTAGCATCCAGATGGCGGGCCAGAAACCCTTACCTGTGGGCAGCTTGGCGCTGACTTCGACGCGTCCGTACTGCCACGAAGCGATGTTACGGGTGATGAGACTGGCCGACGTGTAATCGGCGTACTCCTGCGTCCGGCGTCGGGAGCCGCCCGATGCGGCCGGGTCGAAATGCGGGTTTTTGTACCGTTCCTTGCGGGTCTCGAGAATCAACTGCCCGTTTTCGACGCGGGCATTCTCGCGTCGTGCCCGGGTGTAGCACTGCAGCTCATTGTTTCGAACAAAGCCCTCCTCAGAGCCCCAGCGCTCAGGACTTGGAAGTCCCGGCTCGTTGAATTCGTCGGACCAGACCAGTTGCCAGTCGCCTGCGGTTAAAGTTAGAGGAAACAGCATCATACAAACGGTCGCCAGCAAGACAATTCGCCACATACTCGTCTCTCCCTCGTCTCTCCATCGGCTCGGTGGTTCACCTTTGCCAGGTCAAAAGCTCGCTCGCCGCCCTTCATTGGGAAGTCGGCACAGCGCGCTTGAAGATACACCGAACGTGTATCTCGTGCAAAAGGGGGGACAGTCTTGGAGCGCGGACGCGATGAGGGTGTCGAAAGAGTCCGAGGGAATGCATCCATCCGCTGAGCTGAATGGAGCGTAATCGCGATCGCCAGCCGCGCACGAAGCGAGGGTCTTGAAAATGTTGCCTGACGTGATATTTCCGTCAAGCGGATTGCCGAAATGACCCCAACGGGGTCGCGTACAAGCAAAGCCCAGTGTTGCCCGCGTTGTGTGCGGGAAACCCTGGGTAGGGGTGTGTGTACGCATCCAAACCCTGAAAGGGTTACGTAACGCACTACGCAACCCTTTCAGGGTTGGATCCTTCCCACCGTCAACCCGGGGCTTCCCGCACACAACGCGGGCAACCCCGGGCTTTGCTACGCAACGCCTTCGGCGTTGAAAACTGTCAATAAGCCGCCGGTCGAACGCGCTTTCCAACCTTTTTCAACACCCTCGAAGCGAGCGAAGCAAGCGAGAGTAAGCGGACCACCAGTCGATGCGATAAGTCGGGATTATTCAAAGAAAACGTGGCATGTCAGGTGGTCCGCTTACTCTCGCTCGTTTCGCTCGCTCTCGTGCGCGGCTCCTTGCGATTTCGCATGCGGCGCGATTCCTGCCGAGTCCCGCCGGTCGGTCCACTTTTTCGACAGCCTCCGTCGTGACGGCTCCATTCGACCGCTGCCTTCGCTTAACCAGGCTTGACAGGCAACTTGG
>CAYQYP010000263.1:0-5872 GCA_964421755.1 uncultured Acidobacteriota bacterium | reverse complement strand
AGAAGGGATTGACCGGGGAGCGCGGACAAGATGTCCGCGCTCCCTGGAGTTTTTTGCATTCTTCGGCCTGAAAGGCCGAGACATAATAGCCTGGGGCGGAGCGTTTTTTGCGTAGCCCCAGGTTTCAGACGGGTCGTAGAGTAGAGCCCTGAAGGGGCGTAAGATGCCTGCACGGAGGAGCGACGGGACCATGTCACAGTCATTGTCACAACTGTATATTCATCTGGTTTTCAGTACCAAGGACCGAGCCCCGGTGCTTCACCCCGAGATTTCCGAAAGGCTTCATGACTACCTTGCCGGAATATTTGGCGAGATCGACTCGCATTCGTTGAAGATCGGCAGCGCCACTGACCACGTCCATTCATTATTCGCCCTGTCCAAGAACCTTGCTTTGTGCAAAGCGGTCGAGCATGTCAAAACGGGGGATGAACACTACGTGTGGGATTAAGACCCCCGGAGCGGAGTGCTTTCTCTCCCGCCCTTTCAGGGCTTGGAGCTCGTTGCTGACATAGCCCGGGGCTACGCAAAAAACGCTCCGCCCCGGGCTATTATGTCTCGGCCTTTCAGGCCGAAGGTGGAGTGCGGACAAGATGTCCGCGCTCCAGAAGGCCGGATGTCCGTGCTCGATGGGCGACGAGCATGCGCGGTCCAGAAGGCCGACTTCGCCCGCGCACTTTTCTCAGACCTCGGGCCGTCCGCGGGCCACTGCACTTTGACGCTCTATGCAATCGCCGAGGATTTTGTTCAGCACGGGAGAGGTATCAGGGGACTCGGCGGCCTCCTGGCTGGCTCGGGCGATCCTCGCGCGTTGTCCCCAGGCCGAGCTCTTTGGAGTTGGCGGCAGTCGCATGGCCCAGGCGGGAGTCGAGGTCCTCCTCCATACATCGCACCTGGGGTCGGTTGGATTGATCGAGCCGATGTCAACGGTGCCCGGGCTGATCAGGAGCTTCTTCGCCCTCCGGAGGGCCGTGAATGAGCGCAAACCCGACCTGGCCATTCTGGTCGGGCACGAGATATTCAATTGGCTGTTGGCGTGGTATCTGGCGATGCGGCGGGTCCCCAGGCTATGTCTTTTCCCTCCGCAGATCTGGCTCTGGGGAAGCGTGCTTCGGGTCATCGGTCCTGCCTATACGGCCGTACTATCGTCTTTCCCCGAGGAGCACCGGCTGTATACGCAGGCCGGAGTCCCCAGTTACTTTGTCGGTCATTACCTGTGTGACTCGCTCGGGCAGCGCGATGCGTCCGCTAAGCTTTCCGCCCGGCGGGCGCTCGGACAGGCGGACGAAGGCCCGGTCGTGGCTCTTCTTCCAGGTAGTCGAAGCCTGGAGATTAGCCAGTTGACGGCTCTTCTGCTCGGGGTGGCACGCGAGCTGAACCGGGTGGATGGTCGGATTCGCTTTGTCCTTCCGGTGGCTGACCCGGTCTACGCCCAGTCGTTGGAGGAACAGGTCGCTGAGGCGGGCCTCGCACGCCTGGTTCGGTTGACCAATGAGAGTGGCGATGCAATGCGGGCGGCCGATCTTGCGATCATGGCCTCCGGCACAGCGTCCCTGGAGGCCGCTCTGATAGGCGTTCCGACCGTGATTGTCTATCGGATCGCAAAAACCAGCATGCTGGCCGTCCGGGTGGCACGCTTTCTGGGGTTGGTCTCTGCCGAATACGTCGGCCTGCCCAATCTTATCTGCGGCCACGAAGTCGTTCCCGAGTACCGCCAGCGCCGGGCAAATGTGGATGTAGTGGCCGCAAAGGCAATGCACATGTTGTCTGACGTCGCCGCAAGAGACGCGATGCTGCTGCAATTTGCCCGGATTAGACCGGCCTTGGCTGGTCGTGATTTTGCGAGGCAGGAGGCTTCGGAGCTTGTACTCCGCCTCCTCGAAAGCTCGAGGCCGCAATTCCAGCACGCTGAGCCATGAAAGGAAACAAGGAGCGGGAGGAATTATGCCCACTTACTCACTTGGCTTGATCCGGGATCTCCTCGGAGGCGAGCTCGACGGAAATCCAGAACTGCAGGTCACGGGTCTCAAGAGGCTCGAGGACGCACGGGAAGGAGAGCTAGCCATCTGCCTGAAGCCGCGGGCAGGTGTGGACGGCCAGCGAATCGCCGCGACCGCCCTGGTTGCCCCGTCGGGCCTGCCGCTCGATTACCCGAACGTCATCAGGGTCGAAAACAGCCGAACAGCTCTGATAGCCCTGTTGGATTTGTTCTACCCCGAGAACGGAAGGCCGTCGGGAATTGACCGTCGCGCTTACGTTTCAGACAGGGCTCAGGTGGCAGCCGGCGCATTCATTGGCCCCGGTGCAGTGGTCGAGGCGGGGGCAATACTGGAGGCGGGCGTTCAGGTTCACGCCAATGCTTACGTAGGCGAGGAAGTAGTCCTGGGTGAAGGTAGCATCCTGTTCCCCGGCGTCGTGCTCTACAAAGGGACTAAGGTCGGGCGACGGGTCAGGATTCACAGTAACACGGTGATCGGCAGCGACGGTTTTGGCTACGTCGCCGACGAGGCCGGTGTCCTGCGCAAGATCCCGCAAAAGGGCGGCGTCGAAATCGGGAACGAAGTCGAGATCGGTGCGAACTGCGCAATCGATCGGGCGACTCTTGGCGTGACCCGGGTTGCAGACGGCACCAAGATCGATAACCTCGTCCAGATAGCCCACAACGTCGAAATCGGACGCGGCTGTTGCATCGTCGCGCAGGTGGGTATTTCGGGCAGCGTCACGATTGGTGATTACTGCGTATTAGCGGGGCAGGTTGGAGTCAGCGATCACGTCAGCCTGGGTGACAAGGTCGTCGTCGGGGCGAAATCAGGCGTCATGCGCGACCTCGAGAGCGGCGAGTACATCGGCTACCCGGCGATCTCAGCACGTGAAGCGCGACATGCCTATCCCCTGATTGCCCGTCTGCCCGAGCTGCGAAAGGAGATCCGAAGTCTGGAGAAGCGTCTGGCCGAGCTCGAAGCGAGAGTTGGGACGGTGCACTCGGCGGTTGAGGATCTGGACTCCGTCGATGGTGGAAGCGCAGAGTAATGAACGGCGGGTGGCGATAACCGGCCTGGGCCTCGTCAGTGCTCTTGGTACCGACCTGGCTGGCAACCTGGCCTCGATGTCGCGCGGAGAAAGGGGCCAGGTGCAGTACTGCTGCGGCACGCCGGTGGCCGCGGTCGCCGCTTCGTTCGACCCGACGCCCTATTTCAGAGTTCCAAAGAGCCTGAAACTGGCTGACCGCAAGACCCGTTTTGCCGTCGCCGCGGCCACCATGGCCCAAGCGGATGCTGGGATCTATGGTCGGCAGCTGGACGATGCGGCCGTAATCCTCGGGGTGGGAGGGTCCGACATGCTACTGGACCAGCTGTCGAGAGCCCTCGCCCCGGACCCGGAGAGGCGATCGGCTTCCGATGTCCCTTTTTTTGCCGATAGGGTCATGACCGGCCTGACTCCTCTTTGGCTGCTGATCACCCTGCCCAACATGGCCAGTGCTCACGTCGCAATTCAGCTGGGAGCAGGTGGGCCGAACAATACGATCATGACCGATTGCATCGCCGGCGCGCAGGCGATCGGCGAGGCCTACGACCTCATACGCGGCAATGGAGCGGATCTCGCCGTTTGCGGGGGAAGCGACAGTGCTGTTTCCTTTTTGTCGCTCGAAGGCTGCCGGCAGGCGGGGTTGTTTGACTCAGGAGGGACAGCCGGTGACGAAGAGCCGTCGGAAGTGACATCATTCATACCGTCAGAAGGCGCCGGGATCCTCGTCCTGGAGGACATGCCCACCGCGGTCCATCGTGGCGCGAGAATCTACGCGGAGATCGTCTCCTATTCCTGTCGAGCCGGGGGCGCTCATAACGGAACAGCGAATCTGATGCTCACGATCGAAGACGCGCTGCGGCGGGCCGGTTGGAGTGAGGGCGATGTCCATGTGACATGCCGGGCCGTTATCCCCGCCCGATCCGGTTGGCCCGCAGAGCAGGCGGCCACGAGGCCGGCCATGCCTTCTGTGAGAACGGTTCTGGATTACAGCCAGGCTGCGGGCTTTGCCTTTGCGGCCTCGGGAGCCATCGGCCTCGTGCTTCTGCTCGGCTCGCTGGAGGCGAACGAGACTAGAGCGAACATCATGTTGAACTCGGTTGGCATCTCCGGCCAGGCGGCTGCTTTGTGTCTAAGGACATTCCCAGACGCGGAGATATAAGCAATATGTCGGTAACCAGAAACGATCTGGAAGAGAGAGTGATCGAAATAATCGGGCAGGCGCTTGATCGACGATCAGAGCAGATTGGCAGGCATGATTCTCTGATCGATGACCTCGGTGCCGAGTCCATCGACTTTCTGGACATTCGCTTCAGAGTTGAGCGGGCGTTCAAGATCAAGATCCCGGAAGATGAAATCTGGGAAGGCTCGCTTCGTTTTGAAGCTCCTGACCTCGTCGACAAGACTGGGGTGTCCGACGAAGGCTTGGCGTGGCTGAAAGGGAAGATGCCGGGATTCGCCTGGGGACGGTTTCCGAAGGGTGTGTCAAAAGCCGACCTCCCGCGTCTGATCACACCCGAGACGATTGTCGACTACCTGGCACGCCGTCTGGAAGCAGCAAACACCTGATCATGCGAGGATCCCGTCGGGAAGTAGTGGTAACAGGACTGGGCCTCGTCAGCCCCCTCGGGGATGACCTCTGCTCTTTCTGGCAACAGCTCACCGCGGGCACTTCGGCGGTCGGACCCATCCGAAGATTCGACGCATCCGGCTACCCCACCCGAATCGCCGCGGAAGTAAAAACCTGGGATCAGGCTTCGTCCAAGGAAATGCCTGAGTTGGTCCGATCACAGGGGAGGATAGGCGCTTATGCCGGAGCGGCGGCACGGTCTGCCTGGCTGGATTCCGGTCTCCCAGTCCGCCTGGTGGACGAACCGGTCGGCCTGGTGCTCGCGGCTGGACTCGGGGTCTTCGACTACCAGGAACTGGTCGGGCCATGCTCGGCCGCGTCTGCTGACCCGGATTCGTTTGACGAGTCGATCCTCCGCAGGGAGATGCAGCGGGCGCTTCGGCCTTGGGCAATCGAACGACGCAGCCCGGGGGCTCTTGCCGCTGGCTTGGCCGAGTGGTTTGGTTTCAGCGGGCCGACTATGGCCGTCATGACGGCTTGTTCAGCAGGCACGCAAGCCATAGACGACGCTGCTCGGTGGATCCGAAACGGCCTGGTTGACGTCGCGCTCTGTGGGGCCTCCGATTCCGAGATCTGCCCACTCGGCCTTGCTTCCTTCTGCCTTCTCGGCGCGCTCTCGAAGCGCAACGAGGAGCCGCAACGAGCGAGCCGGCCTTTCGACGCAGAGCGCGATGGCTTCGTGCTGGGGGAAGGGGCAGGTTTCCTCGTTCTCGAAGAACTGACTCATGCGGAGCGCCGCAAGGCGACCATTTATGCCCAAGTCGCAGGTGTCGGCTCGGCGTGCGATTCGTACCGGGTGACCGACCCCCACCCGGAGGGGAAAGGCGCCATCGCCGCCATGCGCAAGGCGATGGCCCAGGCTGGAGTCGAACCGGGCGAGATCGGCTGCATCAACGCGCACGGCACTTCAACCGTTCAGAACGATCGCATCGAGACATCGGCGATCAGACAGGTATTCGGGGACAAAGCCGCCTCCGTGCCGGTCAGTTCCAACAAGTCAATGATGGGTCACCTCACGGTGGCGGCTGGTGCCGTCGAGGCAATCGCCACCGTTCTGACGCTGGTACACCAGACGATACCGCCGACGATCAACTATCAGAATCGAGACATCGCCTGCGACCTCGACTACGTTCCGAATCGCTGCCGGAAGGCGGACATCCGATTCGCCCTTTCCAATTCTTTTGCCTTCGGTGGACATTGCGCCTCGGTCCTGTTTGAGAG
>CAYQYP010000262.1:0-9365 GCA_964421755.1 uncultured Acidobacteriota bacterium | reverse complement strand
GAGCGAGAGTAAGCGGACCACCTGACTCGCTCCACTGCTTCGTGTTTAAATGTCTCGACTTAGCGAATGACTGGTGGTCCGCTTACTCTCGCTCACTGCCGTTCGCTTTCGTGCGCGGCTCCATTCGATCTCGCCCTCCGCACGACATCAGCCCAGAAAAGTCCGTCAATACCTGTGGGCCGAACGCACTTTGCAGGATGCTTCCGCAGGTCCGCCGTTCGTCGTTCCGCGGCCACCATTCGTCGGATTCTTCAAGCTGTTCGGCGAGCGCTGCGGCACAATGGGGACAATAAGGAGACAGACATGGCCAACTCACAAGACACCCTTAGTCACCTGCACGACCGACCCGGGACTTCGGGCCCGGCGATACTCTCCGCAGAAGGCGCGCCGCCCCTCCCCTCTTTCGCGACCTTCGCGTGGCGAGTCGTTTCGCTGCAGATGCTCACGTACTTCGTTTTTGGACTGGCCGCCTTCTTCTTCATGGATTACCGGGGCCTTTTCGAAAATACCGAGTTGCGGCATCTCATGGTACCGATATCCTCCCCCTGGGTGGCGGCCGGCCCGGCTCTCCAGGTCTTCAGAGGACTGCTCTTTGCCCTTGTTCTCTACCCCCTCGCTTCGGAATTCATCCGCAGGAAGAACGGAGCACTAATCCTTTGGAGCCTGTTCGTCGGTCTCGCAATTCTCGGGACAGCCGGTCCTTCACCCGGTTCCCTGGAAGGGATGCTCTACACGAAAGTGGAGTTCCTTCACCACCTGCGCGGGCTGCCTGAGGTTCTTCTGCAAACACTGCTCTTTTCGTTTGGCCTGATCGCGTGGTGTCGGAAACCGGCCCGCTGGAAGAATGTCGTCAGCGTCGTGGCCGTCGCACTGATCGTGCTGATGAGTCTGCTGGGTGCTCTCGCGGCGACGGGCTTGCTCCCAGCGGCATGATAATCGCCAACCGGGCAGTAAACTCGGCGGATTATGAGAAGCGAATCCGTCGCAATATTGCCCGGTTTCCTAAACCCCTTCCGCATCGATCAAATCAGCTGCGCCTCCGACAGGATCCGCCGCAGAGACGCTTGCTCTTCGGAGGTCAGGGGCTGAAGAGGGCTTCGGGTGTACCCGGCCGAGTAGCCGAGAAGGTCGGCCGCATACTTCAAGCCTGCGACGCCAAACGTGGCAGTGACAGCCGCGTTTACCGGGGACATTCTGCGGAAGAGCGTCTGGGCATCCGCGGTTCGCCCCGACTGCCACAGATGCTGGATATCGACGCATTCCTGCGGGCAGCAGTTTGCCAGGGCCATGACGCCGGCTGTCAGGCCGAGGGTGAGCGCGGGATACCAGACCGACGCGGTGCCGACCATCAGGTTGAAGCCCGTTTGGCTGACTCGCTGAAAGGAGACCAGCTGGGCGACATCCCCAGTGCTGTCCTTCATCCCGCCGATGTTCGGGTGCCTGCTCAGGTGCCCGACGACCGAAGCCGGCAGGTTAACGTGGGTGAACCTGGGCACGTTGTACATCATTACGGGGATGTCGGCCGACTCCCCAATCATGGTGAAGTGGCTCATGAGCGCCTGCTCGTTCATCCTGTTTCCGTAGTAACAGGGCGTCAGCACGAGGGCTGCATGCGCGCCGAGATGGGCCGCCTTGTTTGTCAGCGCGATCGTGTGGCGGGTTGACTCCAGGCCTGTCCCGGCCAGGACCAGCCGAGAGCCCGCGCCCTCTACGGTCAGAGAAATCAGCTCGAGTTTCTCGTCCTCGGAGAGATAGGCGCTCTCGCTGTTGGACCCCAGCACCAGGTACCCGGCGAGTGGATACTGGTTCCACCTCGCCAGGTTTCGGCAGTAAGCTTCATAATCGACGTCGCCGTTCGCCTTGAACGGCGTGAGCACGGGCGGGATGACGCCAATGATCTGGTTCATCGTCTGTTTTCGATGTTCTTCCCTACAGCGTCCATCCGTTGTGATACTGCGGCCGGATGTACTGTTCCGCGTCGGGGAAATTGGTCGCCTTCATGTTCGGCCCGTCGAAGGACAGCTTCTCTTCGGTCCGAATTGCGATCACACCCATGAGGATCACTTCGGTCAGAGGACCGGAGTACGAGAAATCCGAGCTCGCTTTCTTGCCGGTCTTGATCGCGTTGATCCAGTCGCGGTAAATGCCGCCGACACGCGGTATCGTCGGCTTCGGACGTTTGTACGCCTGCATTTTCGTTTCCGGAATAATGCGTGGGACGCCGGCCCAGCCGGCGCACATGATCTTTCCTTTATCGCCAACGAACAGGATCCCGTTTCCGTCCCCGGTTAAGTCACGACCCGGTTCGAGTTCGTCGGGACGGGGAGGCATCAGCCCTTCGTACCATGTCATTTTGACGGGCGGCATGCTTCCGCGCGCCGGGAATTGATACTGCACCATCGTGGCGATCGGGCGCTTGTTCCGGTCACCCCAGGACGAGCGAGCCTGGACCCATTCCGGGTACCCGAGATCGAGCGCATAGAAAGCCGGGTCCATGTTGTGACAGCCCATGTCGGCGATTTTGCCGGTTCCAAAATGCCAGAACTGCCGCCAGCCGCAGGGCGTGTAGTCTGGGTTGTAGGGCTTGGTTTCGACCGGCCCGGTCCACAGTTTCCAGTCAAAACCCTCCGGAACCTGGTAGCTGCCCGGGGAAACCCCCTCCCGGGCGCCGGAAAGATTCGGGTCGGCACTCCAGGAGTGGACTTCGCGCACTGGGCCGATTGCCCCGTCCTGAATCCATTCCCTGGTCAGTCGGATGCCATCGCCGCCGTGTCCCTGGTGCCCCATCTGCGTGACCACACCGGCCGCGCGCGCCGCCTCCGTGATCTTACGAACTTCCAGGATGGTGCGGGCCATTGGCTTCTCGATGTACAGGTGCTTGCGTCTTTGCAGAACCGCGAGCGCCGCAATCGCGTGGGTATGATCCGGGGTTGAGACGACAACCGCATCGAGCGCCTTTTCTCGATCCAACATTTCACGGAAGTCGACGTAAACCTTGCAGCCAGGGTAGTCCTTAGTGGCGGGGCTTTTCGCGTACTGCTCCTTGACGTGCTGGAGACCCGGTCCTCGCCCCCCGGGAACCCTGTGGTAATAGCGACTGTAATCCTGCGACTCGGCCACGTCGGCTATCGCTGCGATCTGGACGTCGTCCTCCTGGAGCAGGTTTCGCAGGTTCTGCAAACCCTGCCCGCCGGTGCCGATCATGCCGACGTTCAGCTTGTCGCTTGGTGCCACGAAGCCTCGTCCACCCATCACATACCGAGGAAGGATGGTCAGTCCGATCCCGCCGGCGGCCGCATCCCGCAAGAAGCGTCGTCTGTCGGTATTGGTCACTCGATCCTTGGCATTCCCTCTTCGCAAGTCGTTCATGGCGAAGAATCATAACAGAACCGGCCCCAAAAAGACCGGGCATTGCTTGCGCTGGAGCACGGCCGTTTGGGTCGTTGAGCGTAGCGGCTCGTGAAGTACGTGACGGAACAATTGCCATTCTTCAGGTGACACAGACGATCTGTCGAAACATCGTCGAGGACCCCAAAAGACGGGGCGATCGTATCAAAGTGCTCAGCTTTCATGCGGCCAAGTTCCAAAAAGGCGTGTCTCTTTAATCAGATGGAGACGAAGGCCGGCCAAAAATGTGATACCGTTTCCCCATGGCCGGCCAACCCGAAATCAAGAACATGGCGCTATTCTGCGACTTTGAGAACATCGCACTCGGCGTGCGGGAAGCCAAGTATCCGCAGTTCGATATCTCCCGCGTCCTCGAGCGACTTCTACTCAAAGGCAGCATTGTCGTTCGAAAGGCTTACTGCGACTGGGAGCGCTACAAGGAATTCAAGAGCGTTATGCACGAGGCGGCCTTCGAACTGATCGAAATCCCGCACGTGCGACAGTCCGGCAAGAACTCCGCTGATATTCGCCTGGTCGTTGACGCTCTCGATCTTTGCTACACCAAGGCGCATGTCGATTCGTTCGTCATAATCAGCGGCGATTCCGATTTCTCTCCGCTTGTCGCCAAGCTGCGCGAAAACAACAAGCTGGTCATAGGGGTCGGCGTCAAGAAGTCGACCTCCGACCTGCTGATGGCCGCCTGCGACGAATTCATTTATTACGACGACCTGGTCGTCGCCGAGGCCCAGAGAAAGCGCAAAGCGGCCCGGAAACCACACAAGACGACGACCGAATCGAAAGAGCCCAAGGACGCCAAAGAGCCAAAGGGACCGAAGAAAAGCGAGGAAGAGAAACGGTTGGCAGCGCTCGAAATGTCGCTCGAGACCGTGGAAGCGCTTCAGGCCGAACGGGAAGAAGAACCGGTCTGGGGATCGATGGTCAAACAGACGCTCAAGCGCCGGAGGCCGGGATTCAACGAGTCGTACTACGGTTTTC
This sequence comes from uncultured Acidobacteriota bacterium, assembly GCA_964421755.1. Lineage (GTDB taxonomy): Bacteria > Acidobacteriota > UBA6911 > RPQK01 > RPQK01 > CAVUUN01. The sequence goes on along the minus strand of CAYQYP010000262.1, from coordinate 4,982 downwards.
GGTCTTTCAACCAGTTGCTCGAGGAGGCGGAGCGCCGCGGGCTCCTCAAGCTCAAACGTGACGAGCGTTCCGGTGGTTATATCATCCTGCCCACGCCGGACGACGACTAGCGGGCAGAGAAGTTATCCACGAAGGACACGGCGCGGCGTAGCCGCAACCAAAAGACAGCGGATTCCGAAGGACCGTTGGTGAGGACGGCGAAACTCAGGCGCTGAAAGACATCAGAACCGCAAGCGAAGCGCGCGGGCCCGAACACTTACCGGCTGAGACGGAGTTCTGGCAGAGTTCCTGAAGCCCCGTAACTGTCTGGGCCCGCGCGCTTCGCTTGCGGTTCTGATGTCTTTCAGCGCGTGAGCCCGGGAGTGTCCCGAGGCGCAACATTCAACTCCACAATTTCTTTGCACCTGATCATTCAGCTCGCCTTTTGCTTCTGGAGCCAGGCAATCAGGGCGCCCAACTCTTCATCCGATCCAGTGAACGCCTTCAGGTGAGACTTACCGTTCTTCATCGGATTCTTTTTGCGAAGTACGTCGCCGATGGTGGACGTGTCCTTGTCGGTCACTCTCCCGGTCAGGTCGGCCTTCATCGTCTTGCTCTTCGACTCGATTGAAGCTGAGGAAACGGTGTGACAGCTGTCGCATTTCTGAGCAAGAAATATCTGCTTGCCGTCCAGTGCCTGGGATTGTTGAGCCATCAACGAGCTGGGGGCGACAGCCAAGATCGCGAGACAAGCTACCAGAGACATGATTTTCATGACTTATTTACCTCTTCTTCTGGTTGGATGTCGACTTGGGCGGTCCGGCGCAAAAATCGCGCTATACGGTCCTTTCAGTACAGCTTAGCCCCCTGGAAGCAGCAAATCAAAGGAGGAACCCGGGTCGGACTGTTGCGATTTGAGCCCGTGCCCCGTGACCGGCAAAATGACCGGAACGGCCCACTACGATCCCAGCATTGGAGCATCCGCGACTACACGGCTGAATCGGAAGGACTTCGGGATCGCCTGGAGCCGTCTGATGGACGGGGGCGGAGTCGTGGTAGCCGACGAAGTGGATATTATCCTTGACGTCGAATTGGTCAAGAAGCAACCGCCGAAGCAGACGTCGTCGCTGCAGTAGCTCTGAGCGGGCGCAAGAGGCGGCAAAAGCATTCAACTGACAACTGACGACTGACAACTGACAGCAGAGGCTTCCGGTTGTCAGTTGTCAGTTGTCAGTTGCTTCGCGTCTCTACCGCTCCTTGGCAAAGAACTCTCGCTGCAGTTTCCGAACGAGCCCCGTAAGAGCCAAGACCCCGATCAGGTTCGGGATTGCCATCATTCCGTTGAGCGTATCCGCGATGTCCCAAACCAGGTGGAGACTGCCGATAGCGCCGAGGTAAGAAAACAAAACCCAGAGGATCCGATACGGCATCGCCGCGCGCGTACCAAGAAGATACACGGCTGCCGTCTCGCCATAGAACGACCAGCCGATCAGCGTCGAATACGCAAAAGTCACCATCGCGATGGTGATCACGATGTCGCCCCACACGCCTGGCAGACCGGTCTCGAATGCTTTGGCGCTTAGGGCGGCTCCTGTCAGCCCGCTTTGCCATGTCCCGGTCGCAAGGATTACAAAACCCGTGACTGTACACACCAGGATAGTGTCAACGAAAACCTCGAAGATCCCGTACGAAGCCTGTCGTATCGGGTGGTCGGTGGTTGCAGCTGCGTGAGCCATAGGCGCGCTGCCGAGGCCTGCCTCGTTCGAGAATAATCCACGCGCAACACCGTATCGGATCGTATCGCGCATGACCGCGCCGCCGAAACCGCCGACCGCAGAATGCCCGCTGAACGCCGAGTTCAACACCAGAGACACGATTTCGGGAACCATGGTTATATGCGTGATCAGGACAAAGAGTCCGGCCAGGAGGTACATCACACACATGAACGGCACCAGGATCTGCGTGAATTCGGCAATGCGCTTGATCCCTCCGAGGATCACGAGAGCTGTCCCAACGCTGATCACGATACCGGTCAGCCACGGGGGAACGTGAAAACTTGCCTTTACTGCCTCGGAGACCGAATTCGCCTGAACCATGTTGCCGATGCCAAAAGCGGCGAGGGCGGTGAGGACCGCGAAGAAAGTGCCTAGCCACGGCATCCCAAGCCCTTTGGAGAGCACGTACATCGCTCCGCCTCTCATGGTGCCCTGGTCGTCCCTCTCCCGAAATCGCATGGAGACGGCGATCTCGGCGTACTTGGTGCACATCCCGAGGATCCCCGAAACCAGTACCCAGAACAGAGCGCCCGGACCACCGAGGAAGATCGCTGTCGCGACCCCGGCGATGTTTCCAACGCCGACGGTCGACGCAAGAGCTGTGGCCACGGCTTGGAATGGAGAGACCGTGCCTTCACCGTCTCCCTTTTTCCGTACTTTCCCGAGCACTTCCCCGATGGCCCAGCCCAGTTTTCGGAACTGGACACCGCCCGTAACGATCGTCAAAAAAAGGCCGACGCCCAGGAGCAGGACGATCAAAGCCCAACCCCAGATCAGGCCGTTGAGCCACTGGTGAAAATCAAGAAGCACTTGTGTCATAGAGGGTTCTCCGACGGAAAGCGGAGCCAACGTCTTGGGCAATTGTAACCGGGACTCGTCTTTCAAACCATTTTTAGTCGCTATACTGGTTTGATGATTCACAGCCGGCTGACTAAGCAAGACGAGCTCGAGTGGGGCCATCCGATCGGGCAAGCGGACGCCGCGATGGTTTTGCTGCACGGACGGGGAAGTTCGTCGAGTGACATAAAAGAGCTGGCCACATTGTTCCACTCGGACCGATTCGCCTTCATCGCTCCGGGGGCGGAAGGCGGCGCCTGGTACCCTTACTCCTTCCTTTCGCCGATCGCTCGAAATGAGCCTTACTTGTCCCGGTCGCTGGCACGGATCAAAGTCCTCCTCGAACGGATCCGCGCGTCAGGCATTACGCCGAGCCGCACGATGCTGCTCGGGTTTTCGCAGGGCGCTTGCCTGGCCCTTGAATTCACGGCCCGCGAGCCGGGCAACTACGCCGCGGTCGTTGGTCTGAGCGGCGGCCTGATCGGGCCACCGGGCACAGCCTGGCAGACGAAAGGCCGCGCGGATGCCCTGACGGTGTTCCTGGGGTGCGGAGAACCGGATCCTCACATACCGATCGAGCGGGTTGAACAGACGGCTCGGTTCTTCACGAGTACCGGAGCCCGCGTGGAGAAGCGCATCTATCCGGGACTTGGTCACAGCATCAACCAGGACGAAATCGAGCAGGTGAAGAAACTGATGAGCGGGATCCTCGGATAAGCATTCGTCCACTCGGACCGGAAAGTGACGGAGGCGCCTCCACCCGCCGGTTAGCTCTTCAGAGCCACGACAGCTGATCAGCGGAAGTCTTCGACGAGCACGATGTCCGATCCTTCTCGTGGATCAGAACCGGAGCAGAGAAACCAGCGGCCGTCGAGGGTGACTCTCAAGGTCGCTGGGTTCGGCACGTTCAGGGTCAGCACTTCGCGCGTGCTCCCGGTCGCAAAATCGAGGAAACAAACCTTCCGTTCGTCTCTGAAATAGATGCCCGCGGAGCTCAAGTCCCATTGGACAAAGGAAAGATTTTTCTTCAAAATCGGGGTTTCTGGCCCTCCGCCCGTCGGCATTACCGTTATCTGCCCAGGAAAGCCATTCGCATAGTACAACCGGGTGCCATCGAGCGATTCTATACAACGGAAACCGCCTTGCCGTGTCACCTGGCTGACCTCGCTTCTCCCGACGGTTGTCTTCCAGATTTCGTATCTTCCGGACCGATTAGAGGAGAAATAGACGGATCGGCCGTCTCGGGACCAGGTGGGCGTGACATCCGCAGCGGGGTGAGTGGTCAGTCGGCGCGGCGCGCCCCCTTCGGCGTTCACCACGTAGACCTCTGCATCTTGGGTAAAACTGTCAAAGCAAATCTGCCGGCCATCCGGCGACCAGGTCGGTGAGCCGCTGTCGGCCTTCAGGTGTGTCACCTGCCTCAACCCGGACCCGTCGTTGTTGCAGACAAAGATCTCCAAATACCCGGTCCTGTTCGACGCAAACGCAATCCTGTTTCCATCGGGGGAAAACTGCGGATTGTCATCCCCGCGTGTCGAAGAGATGATGCGCTCGGCTCGTCCCTGACCGGTATGTTCCGCGAGTGGATTAGCAAGTCGCCAGATATCGCGCTGGACAGGCGTGCCCTGGGCGTAGGCCAAAAGGCTCCCCTTACTGGACATTGCCGGGTATTCCCTTGCCAGATTCTCTCCAGTTCCGGTCAAAGGTACCGGGCCACCTCCTGGAAGAGCGACCCGCCAGAGGCGGTCGTCTGCGGCGAAGACAATTTGCCTGCCATCTGGCATCCAGGCCAGCCCCCGCGCCCCGGGGAAACTCTCGAACGTCAACTGCTGCACCGGGCCGTTCGGCAGGGACTGCTGATACAAGTCGCAGATCCCCCAACCCTTCCTTCGAAAAAAGGCAATTGCTCTACCGTCGGGTGAAAACTGACCGAAGTAATCACCGAAAGTTCCCTTGGGTGGCGAGGTGCACGCCTCCAAGTGGCCGGAATCGACATCGAGGAGATGGCAGCGTGCTTCAAGCGTGCCGTGAGGGCGAAACGAAATAGCCAGGCGCTTGCCATCAGGCGACCAGGACAGGTCACTGAGTCCCCCCTGATCATATAGCCTGACGTCAGTGCGGAGTTCCGCCAGTGTCCGTTCCGATCCACCCAGGGCAGGCACCTCGATTATGGCTACTTTTTCGGAAAGCCAACGGACAAAGGCGATCCGCTGGCCGTCGGGAGACCACCTGGGGCACATGTCCGGGTTCGGATCCGACGTCAGCCTCAGAGGCTCCCCAAGGCCCACCTGCTTGACGTAGATGTCCGAGTTCCCGTTCTTCTCGTCTTTTGCGATCCATTGGTACGCGATCCGGTCTCCTTGGGGTGACAAGTCGGGACGTTCCTCGGAC
>CAYQYP010000261.1:0-4044 GCA_964421755.1 uncultured Acidobacteriota bacterium | reverse complement strand
TGCTCTCAACGAACCGCGTACACGTCGTATTTCGCCTCGTTGGCGTCCGCTCGATACTCGCCGATTCCCACGCAGAACAGTCGGGTTAACCAAAGGTAATCGGCATGACTGGTTGAAAACTGCGGTGAAGTTCGGATCCTCGCGACCGAGGGTATCTCGCCGCGAAGGAACATCTCGTAACCGTTTTCGCCAAGATCGGTCACGCCCTGATACGTGACCAGGATCAGTGCGCCATCGTGGGTCTCGAACGTTGTCCGAACGTCCAGGCACATCACGCCGTCTTTGCGGACGGTTGCCCAATCACCGCCAACCGGCCTTAACTTGCCGTGGATCTTGGGGCCGCTAATCTCGCCGCCTGACGAGTAGAAATTCACCCGAATTCCTTCGGGTAAAGGGCCGATCACCTCGGGAGGGCTGACCAGCCGTCCGGCATAGGTAAGAATATGCTCCAGCTTGTACTCGTTCACCGCTCTTTCCTCCTGCAGGCTAGGGATGTACGGGAGGCGCCACGAAGGCGCCGAAAGATGCTTAAATGATAACAAACGCGCGGACGTCTCTTTGTAGTTCCGCCTTCAGGCGGGCCTTAAATCGCGCTCGGTGCTGATTGTACGCAGTAAAAGCCCGCCTAAAGGCGGAACTACGAACAGGATCCTGCTGCCGCTCGTACGGGAGAAATGCATGATACGATAAAAGTGTACATGAATAGATAAGGTAAATCATGTAGAGAGGTGTTGGGTATGAAGGCGAAAGTGACTACACGCGGCCAGGTTTCGATTCCAGCGGAGATCCGGAAACGATTCAACATCGAGCCGGAATCGAATGTCGAGTGGATTGTGCAAGGGAATGTCATCAAGGTCGTCCCACTCCCCAAAGACCCCATCGCCGCATTTCGCGGGAGGGGAGCCGGCACTTTTTCCACTGAACGACTCCTGCGGGAAAGACGCTCGGAGAGAGCCCGGGAAGATGAAAAAGACAAAGCAGACTGAAGTCTACGTCTTTGATACCTCGGCCTTGTTGACGCTGTGGAACAACGAGGAAGGCGCGGATGAGGTTGAACGCCTGCTCCGTTCCGACATGGTCATCTATGTCTCATTCATGACGTGGATGGAAGTCCGATACAGAATCTGGAAGAACGTGAGCCGAGAGGCGTCGGACGAATTCGGGCAATACCTTGATTTGCTTCGAGTCAACAGAGTCGATGTCACTCCAGCCATTCTTGAAAAGGCGGTCGAGGTCAAGGCTACCCACTCCCTTTCAGTATGCGACAGCTGGATTATCGCGACCGCAATCGCCCTTGATGCGACGCTGGTGCACAAGGACCCGGAGTTTGAGCAAGTGGCAAGCACGGCAAAGCTCATCGCGCTCCCCTACAAGGTTCGCCGGACAGAGAAAGTGAAGAAGTAGAGAGAGGTGCGGCACTTGGTGTCTATCTCAGCAAGCGATCACGCCCTCCGCCCCGAGCTGACGCAGGTCAGAACACGGCAGAGTACGTGTGATACGTAGAACGCGACTTGGCGTCAGTCCGACTATCGAATGGATACGGAGGGGGTTGCGTTTCACGGGAGTGGTTCCATATGTTGCGTTGGGGAAAGCGCACTCTCATCGGGCTCTGCGGTTTGCTCATCGTTGCTCTATTGACTGGTGCAACGTATCAATGGATCGCGACTCGCAACGAATTGAGCGCGACTCCACCACCGGGACGGCTCGTGGATGTCGGTGGGCACAGACTTCATATCTGGTGCAGCGGTGCGGGGGCACCTACGGTCATTCTTGAAACGGGGCTAGGGGGCTCAAGCGTTGACTGGGGCTTCGTTCAGCCTGCCGTAGCTCAATTCACGCGCGTCTGTTCGTACGACCGGGCAGGCGTAGGCTACAGCGATCCAGGGCCGTCGCCGCGCACGGCACGCCGCATGGCGCGCGAGCTTGTGGAACTGCTGGACCGCAGCGGCATTGACGGACCTGTGGTTCTAGTTGGCGCCTCTATAGGTGGCTTTGTAGTACGCGTGTTTGCATCGGATCAGGGTGAGCGCGCGGCAGGTCTCGTGCTGGTCGATGCGACTCACGAAGACCAGGAGCACCAGATTCCGCAGCTGGCTCCCTTTGTGCCTCTTCTCTCTTCGGTCGGCGCACTTCGACTGCTCGGTGTGTCTTTCGGCCAAAGGCCAGACTCGTTGGAACCGTCCGTGCGTAAGTTCGCGCAAGCGACAGCCTTCCGTGCGGCAGGCGCGCGAGCGGCAGCGGACGAGCTCATTCACATTCGGGAGAGTGTGGCCGAAGTCAGGGCCACTCGACGTAAGCTCACGCTTCCGTTAATCGTCGTGACGGCTGGGCGAGGGGCGAACGCGGGGTGGCGAGCTCTGCAGTGTGACCAGGTCAGGCTGTCGGAGCGTGGGTGCCTGGTCGTTGCCGAGCAATCGGGTCACGCCATCGCGATCGGTCAGCCGCAGGTCGTGGTCGACGCGATCCGCGCAGTCGTAGACGCGGCGCGCGGTCGGTCGGACGTTCCGCTTTGCGGATCTTAACCGATAGCGACTTCGCACCGGCTAGTGATGCAGAGCTGGTACCGGTTTTTGATACGTATTCAAGCCTTTTCCGCCCGCCTGGCTGAGTAAGAGCCTCGCGTCTGTAGCCCAGGGAAGTATCGGGGTCGGACCGGGTCCAACCCCAATAAACCGGTCCATTCGATTAGCCGGCAAACGGCTCTTCCCGATTTGCTCTTTGAAGCTGCGATGAGGTAATTTTGAACACCTCTGCTGCCGAAGGTGCTCCAGAGGTCCGGCGGGGTTTCGATGCGGCTTGCGCCCAGCTCGCCACAAAACGGGCCAGCCACTCAACCGCCGCGCCGGAGCCCAGGCGAGCCGGCTCACGCGGCCTCTGAAAGCCAGCCAAAATCGGAGCGGCTCGCCGCGGAGTGGCTCGCCACGGAGGGAGAAAGATGAACCGAATCGAGCCGTTCTTGCAGGATCTGCGCTTCGGATTCCGCAGCCTGATGAAGACCCCGTCCATACTGATGATCGCGTCGCTGTCTGCCGCCCTCGGCATCGGAGCGACCACCGCCATTTTCAGCGTCATCTACGGCGTCGTGCTCGAGCCCTTTCCGTATCGCGACGTCGATTCGTTGATGAGCATCAAGACGTGGGACCCGGGCTCGTCCGGCTATCGCACCTACTACACGACGGACCAGTTTCTCGAATTTGCAAAACGAAGCACGGTCTTCGACGGCGTGATCGCCTCGACCATCAGCGATGTTCTCTGGACCGGTATCCCGGAGCCGCAACGGTTGCGGGGCAATTACGTCACCGATGGAACTTTTCAGGTCATGGGAGTCGCTCCGCTGCATGGACGGGCGGCGGGACCCGCGGATTTTCGTCCTGACGTGCCGCCGGTGGCCGTCCTCGGTTACCGATTCTGGCAGAGGCAATTCGCCGGCGACACGTTCGTGCTCGGACGCGAGTTGCTCCTGAACGGCAAAGTGCGGACCGTCATCGGGATCATGCCGAAGCGCTTCATGTGGCGCGGCGCGGATGTGTACATGCCCATCGTGCACGAGCGCGGCAAAGTCATCGAAGAAGTACGATACGTCCACGTGCTCGGCCGTCTGAAACCGGGAGTCACCGAAGCACAAGCTGAGGTCGACCTCAAACCGCTCATTGCCGATCTCAAGGCCGCGGATCCGAGGGCGTTTCCGGATACATGGCGTGTCGGTCTGCTGTCATTCAAGGAGACTTTTCCGAGCGGGCTGCGGGAAGAGCTTTGGATTCTGTTTGGAGCCGTCGGTCTGCTTTTGCTGATCTCGTGCGCGAACGTATCGAACCTCCTGTTGACCAAGGCAGTGGGCCGGCGCAAGGAGATCGCGGTACGCGCGGCCCTGGGCGCCAGCAGGACCCGCCTCGTGCGCCAGCTGCTCACGGAAGGTCTGATCGTCGCCGTCGCCAGCGGACTGCTCGGAGTCCTGCTTGCATACGCAGGGTTGAAATTCATCCTGTCCCTTATTCCGCAGGGGACCCTGCCGGACGAATCGGAAGTCGTAATCAACCTGCCGGT